>URSI01000031.1 GCA_900550505.1 uncultured Eubacteriales bacterium | reverse complement strand
AAAGCCTATCATGAGCGGGAGGGCAAATTCCCTTATCGAGGTAACGCCAAGCACATACACCATGCCAATCGTCATAAGGGTGGTTACGGTGGTATACAGCGCGCGCTTGAACGTCTGCTTCACCGAAATGTCGACCACCGTACCGAAGTCCTCTTTCGGCATGAGCTTGCGCACATCCCTTACGCGGTCGAACACCACTATCGTAGCGTTTATCGAGTAACCGAGGATCGTCAGCATTGCTGCGATAACCGTCGTGCCCATGGGGATCTGGAACAGCGAATACACCACAAGCAACACGAAGATATCGTGGATAAGGCATATGATCGCGGAAAGCCCGGAAAGAAACGTAAACCTTATCGAAACATACACAAGCATGAGCACCACGGCAAGCAGCGACGCTATTATGGTAGTACGAGTCAGCTCACGTCCCACAGACGCACCTACGTTATCAACGGACAATATGTCGCTCTCATTCAGCGAATACTTGTCTATAAGAGCTGTCGTGACTTTGCTGCGGGCATCACTGTCAAGCGAGCGCGTCTGGATTATGACCTGCGTTCCCCCGTCTGACTTACGGACCGACGAAACCACGTCCTCATCAAACTGTGCGTCAACAAGCTCGCGCACATCGTCCTCCTCAAAGCTCGTACCGAGGTCAACTATGAACTCCGTACCTCCGACAAAGTCAAGGTCTATATTGAATCCGCGTATGACGAACGAAAGAACGCCGGCAGCTATGACCACGGCAAGCACTATATACGTGACGCGCGGCTTGTTTACAAAGCTGAAACCACCGGCCTTTTTCTCATGTGCCGCAAGCGCCCTGCGCGAAATAAACAACGATATCTTGCCGTCCGTCATCTCCGCAACAAGATTGAGCATCACCCTCGTAAGAGTTACTGCGGTGAAGAAGGATACGGCGACGCCTATGGCGAGGGTCTTTGCAAACCCCTGTATCGTACCGGTACCGAATATCCAAAGTGTAACGGCAGCGATCAGCGTAGTGACGTTTGAATCAAGAACAGCGGAGAAAGCGCGGGAGAAACCGGCTTTGATCGCGGCACGCACAGATTTGCCGAGCTTCAGCTCCTCCTTCATCCTTTCAAATATTATCACGTTTGCATCGACCGCCATGCCTATCGAAAGTATAACGCCCGCAATTCCCGGAAGAGTCAGGTTGACTTTGAAAACGGCAAGCAGGATCGTCACTATCACCGTATAAGCGATGAGCGAAAGCGAAGCGACAATGCCGGGCAGACGATAGACCGCTATCATGAAAACGATCACAAGCAAAAGTCCTATTGCACCCGCGATGAGACCGGTGCTCAGAGAATCTTCACCCAATGTGGAGCCGACGGAGCGGAGCTGCACGTCCTTCAGCTCAAACGGGAGCTGACCGGCAGTGATGACGGATGCAAGCCACATCGCCTCTTCGCGGTCGCTGATAGGCGATATCATAGGGTTACCGTCGATACCCGTCTGCGCATATTCCTCACTGACGGTGGGAGACTGCATAACTTCACCGTCAAGGCATATGTCTATGTACGAACCCGCGGCTTCTTTTGTGCCTTCCTTGAAGGCCTTCTTGCCTTCCTCCGTGAGCTCTATCGACACAAGATAAGAGTACGAAGTCCCCTTGCCATCGGTATCGCCGTAAAGTGCCGTGGCCTTTACGATATGCGAACCGTCGATAATTATCTCTCCGTCTTTGTTCTTAAACTCCAGCTTTGCCGTCGTACCGATCTGACGTACTGCCTCTTCGGGATCCGTCACGCTCGGTATCTCTATGCGTATCTGCTTCGAACCCTGAAGCGCGACCACTGCTTCGGTATAACCGAGATTGTCCAGCCTTTCCCGCATAAGAGTCTCTACGGCAGCCATATTCTCAGAAAGTTCAGAGCCGGTAAGATCGGTCTGCGCCTCGTACACAATTATTGAGCCGCCCGACAGATCAAGTCCGAGGGATATACCTCCGCTCTCAAGCACGCTCGGTATCCCGAGCGGCGCAAACCCGCACAAAGCAAGTTCGGCGGCCAGTGCGATGAGCAGCAAAACGAGCACGAATCTCGCAAGTGCTCTCGCATTGATCAATTTCATAAGACGTTACCTCCGGATGATCCGGACACAGACGTGTCCTATTCTCATTTAACCGCTACATTATAACCGCTTTTGCCCATAAAGTCAAGAGCATTTTTTGCCGCACACGCCTACTGAAATCGAGCGCTCCGAGAGTCGGCACACAAACGGATATAGCGTAGCTTCAGTCTTTGCATACGAATGAATAACGGTTTACTGTATCCACCATTATCTACATCAACAAAAAGACATTTTGTAGAAAACATACAAAAAATTTTTTCGTGCGGGGGGCTTATTCTAAAATGACCGCCCTTGAATTACCTTGACTATCGACGGACATTGGTATATACTTTAGCTTGGATGTCATTTATCAGACATATCAGCACGCGGTAGACCGCGAATTACGCATCTGCGCATCCGGTGAATCCCGCGTTTGAAGAAAGGACCGCAAAATACCAATGAACAGAGTTTACAACTTTTCGGCCGGCCCCTCCATGCTTCCGCTCGACGTTCTCGCAAGAGCACAGCAGGAGTTAATAAATCAGGGCGACACCGGTATGTCCGTCATGGAAATGAGCCACAGATCAAAGCCCTATGAGAAGATCATAGGAGAAGCGGAGGCTGACCTTCGCAAGCTGCTTTCCATTCCGGACAACTACCGCGTTCTTTTTCTTCAGGGAGGTGCGACTCTCCAGTTCTCAGCGGTGCCGCTGAACCTTATGAAAACCGGCAAGGCCGATTACATCGTCTCGGGTCAGTTCTCCAAAAAAGCTGCCGACGAAGCCAAACGCTACGGCAGTGTGAATGTAGTGGCTTCGAGCGCGGACAGGAATTTCGCATACATCCCGTATGTGGAGCGCGCTCAATTCTCGGCCGATGCGGATTATGTCCACATTTGCTTCAATAACACGATATTCGGTACGACCTATCAGTACATTCCCGACACGGGCGACATCCCGCTCGTCGCCGATATGTCCTCCTGCATAGCGTCAGCTCCGGTGGACGTGTCAAAGTTCGGGCTTATATACGCCGGCGCGCAGAAAAATATCGGGCCTGCCGGTATGACTTTGGTGATCGTGCGCGAAGATCTGCTCGGCAACGAGCGCCCGGAGACTCCGATATATATGTCATACAAAGTGCAGGCCGACAACGGTTCGATGTACAACACTCCTCCCTGCTACTCCATCTACATCGCAGGTCTCGTGTTCAAGTGGCTACTTGCAGGCGGCGGGCTGACGGAAATCGAAAAGCGCAACAGGGAAAAAGCGGCGATACTTTATGACTATCTTGATTCCTCAAAGCTTTTCAAAGCGACTGCCGACAAGGAATGCCGTTCGATGATGAACGTTTGCTTCGTCACCGGCGACGCCGAACTCGACAAGAAGTTCTGCGACGGCGCCGCAAAAGAGGGTCTTGTCAACATAAAGGGACACCGCTCCGTGGGCGGTATGCGTGCTTCCATTTACAACGCGATGCCGAAGGAAGGCGTTGAAAAGCTCGTAGATTTCATGAGCAGATTCGAGGCGGAGAACAAGTGATGAAAAAAATCAAACTTTACAACAAAATAGCCGCTCAGGGCACCGACAAATTCGACCGTACGCGTTATGCCGTCGGGAGTGACCTTGAGAACCCCGATGCCATAATCGTACGCTCCGCTCAATTGGGCGAGCTTGAATTCAACAGCGAGCTGCTTGCCATCGCAAGAGCAGGCGTCGGCGTCAACAACATTCCGATACAGCGATGCACCGAAAGCGGCATCGTAGTCTTCAACACTCCGGGTGCAAATGCGAATGCGGTCAAGGAATTGGCGATCGTTTCCCTTTTGCTTGCCGGGCGGCGCATCGTCGACGGTATCAACTGGGTAAGATCACTTGATACCTCCTCCTGCAACACCGCCGAAGCCGCGGAAAAAGGAAAATCACAGTTTGTCGGGCCTGAGCTTACCGGCAAAACGCTCGGCATATTCGGTCTGGGCAAGATAGGCGTAATGGTCGCAAACGCCGCCGCACATATGGGAATGAACGTCATAGGATATGACCCGTATCTGTCGGTCGACAACGCGCTGGCGCTCACACGTTCGTTCGTACGCGTCTACACTGCGGAAGAGCTTTTTGCAAAGAGCGATTTTCTTACGATACATGCAACTCTCACTGACGAGACGCGCGGCATGATAAATGCCGCCACCATAAGTTCCATGAAAGACGGTATCAGGATCGTAAATCTCGCGCGCGGAGAGCTTGTGGACAACAATGATATCTGCGACGCGATCGAAGCCGGCAAGGTCGCGGCATATGTAACGGATTTTGCCTCCAATGAGCTTCTTGACAGAAATTGCCCCGGTGTCATTATAATGCCTCATCTCGGTGCGTCAACACCGGAATCGGAAGACAACAGTGCGGCTATGGCAGCACAGGAGCTTCTGGATTTCCTTGAAACGGGAAGCATCAAAAACAGCGTCAACTTTCCGAACACCGTGATGAGCAAGGCCGGGGCGACTCGTATCGGGATCTTCCATAAGAATGTTCCGAATGTTATTGCCGCGCTGACGAGCATAATGTCCGGTGACAACATCAACATCGAGGCGATGGTGAACAACTCGAAGGGTTCAAATGCTTACACGGTCATCGACACAAATGATCGTGTCGACTCTTCGGTCATTGACGAGATATGCGCCGTAGGCGACGTATACAGAGCATTCGTGATCTGAGCATCCGCATTGTTCCGGGCTGCCGCCTCATTGCGCGGCGGCCCCGTTTTTTTGACTTCAGCTATTGCAAAATACGCTCATCGGGTGTATAATGTCAGGAAAAGTATGAATTGCTGTGATGGAACCGCAGTCTTGTGTGAACGGTAATTGCTCACGGTCCTTTCAGGCGTCCGGAAGGCGGGATAAGAAAACGTAATGAAAAAAATAACGATAATTGCCGGTCATTACGGCGTCGGAAAAACAAATATCGCAGTGGCGCTCGCAATGGAACTCAGAAAAGAAGCCGGGAAAGCGGCAATAGCAGACCTTGACATTGTCAATCCGTATTTTCGCGTGGCCGACAACGCTTCCATGCTCAGAGAGCACGATATAGTCGCGCTGATACCGCCGTATGCAAATACAAACGTGGATATACCCACACTTCCGGAATCGTTCAGAACGGTCTTTGACACCGATATACCGTCCGTGCTCGATGTCGGAGGCGACGATGACGGAGCTATCGTGCTCGCAGCTTACACGGCTGAGATAGAGGCGTGCGGGGATGATATGTACTGCGTTATAAATATGTACAGACCAATGATAGCAGAGCCCGCAGGAGCCGCCGCATATCTTGCGGAAATGGAAAAGTCCTCGGGACTGCGTTTCACGGGACTTATCAACAATTCAAATCTCGGCGAAGAGACCACGGTACAAACAGTGCTCGATTCACTGCCGTATGCCGAAGAGGTCTCCCGGCTGACGGGGCTGCCTGTCGTGATGACCACGGCTCTTTCGCGGCTTTCACCGGGGCTCGATTCGGTCAGAGGAATAAAATACATCGAAAATACAACAAAACAGTTGTTTTAGAAAGGCAAGTAATGATGAACAGGGTAACTTTCAAAACCGATCTGTGTCAGGGCTGCGGCCTTTGCGTGGATGCCTGCCCCCGTAAGATCGTGGAACTTGACAAGTCAAAGCTCAACGCAAAGGGATTTCATCCCGCACACGTTACGGACGCCTCGCGCTGTATAGCATGCGCAATGTGCGCGATAATGTGTCCGCATGTCGTGATCAAAGTTGAAAAGGATGTGGAATAAATGGGTCAGAAGGTTTTGATGAAAGGTAACGAAGCGATAGCCGAAGCGGCAATACGAGCCGGCTGCAAGCTTTTCTTCGGATATCCGATAACCCCCCAGACGGAGCTTTCGGAATACATGGCAAAAAATATGCCCAAGCGCGGCGGACTTTCGCTTCAGGCTGAGAGCGAAGTCGCGGCGATCAATATGATACTCGGCGCATCCGCCTCGGGTGCACGCTGCATAACTTCTTCCTCCTCTCCCGGAATAAGCCTCAAAAGCGAGGGGGTCTCATATCTTGTGGGCTCCGACCTGCCCGCCGTCATCGTAAATGTGCAGCGAGGCGGTCCCGGGCTCGGCGGCATACAGGCGGCTCAGAGCGACTACTATCAGGCGACAAAAGCGCTCGGTCACGGCGATATGCACCTTATCGTACTGGCGCCCGCATCGGTTCAGGAAATGGCATCGCTGACCGGCGAAGCGTTTGACCTTGCCGATATCTACCGCACCCCCGTCATGCTTTTTGCCGACGGCGCACTCGGTCAGATGATGGAACCGATAGATCTTGACGAGCGCAAAGCCCGCGAAATACCCGAAAAGACATGGGCCTGCTGCGGTCACGGCAACAAACGTGAGCACAATGTGATAAATTCGCTTTATATACAGCCGGAGGTGCTCGAAAAGACGGTTCTCGAGAGGTTCGAACGCTATCGCAAGATAGAAGAAAACGAAGTAAAATATGAGGACTTCATGCTTGACGACGCCGAAACCGTGATAGTGGCTTACGGCATTACTTCGCGTATCGCCAAAACGGCTGTGCGCGCCGCACGTGCGGAGGGTATCAAAGCAGGTCTGCTCAGACCTATCACCCTGTATCCCTTCCCCGTCAAGAGGCTTGCCGAGCTTGCCGAGACAGCACAGCGGTTCATTTCGGTAGAAATGAGCATGGGGCAGATGGTCACCGACGTACGGCTCGCCGTCAATTGCAGCAAGCCCGTAACACATTTCGGGCATACGGGCGGTGTCATCCCGACGCCTGAAGAGATCGTAAACGAGATAAGGAGGCTTTCAAAGTGAAAACTGTTTTTGACAAGCCGCATGCGCTCACGGACGTTCCGTTCCACTACTGTCCCGGCTGCACGCACGGCATAGTTCACCGTCTTGTCGCCGAGGCTATCGACGAGCTCGGTATCGAAGGGGACACCATCGGTATAGCACCTGTCGGCTGTGCCGTATTTGCTTATAACTACTTCAACTGCGACATGGTCGAGGCGCCGCACGGACGTGCGCCGGCCGTTGCGACCGGTATAAAGCGCGCGCATCCGGATAAATTCGTGTTCACTTATCAGGGCGACGGCGACCTCGCGGCTATCGGTACGGCAGAGACCGTTCATTCGGGCGCGAGAGGCGAGAATATCACGATAATCTTTATCAACAACGCGATATACGGGATGACCGGCGGGCAAATGGCTCCGACCACACTGCTCGGTCAGGTCACGACAACTTCTCCCTACGGCAGAGACAAACACATACAGGGCAACCCCATAAGAGTGTGCGAAATGATGGCTACTCTCGACGGCACGGCGTTTGTGCAAAGAGTGGCGGTCAACAACGTGAAAAACGTCCTCACGGCAAAAAAAGCCATCAAAAAAGCTTTTGAATGCCAGCGCGACAAAAAGGGACTTGCTCTCATAGAGGTCATCTCCACCTGCCCGACAAACTGGGGGCTTTCGCCGAAAGCTGCGCTTGAGTTCGTGGAGGAGAAAATGATACCTCATTACCCTCTCGGCGTTTTCAAAGATATCACTGAGGAGGAAGCAAAATGAGCGGGATCGTTCTTGCCGGTTTCGGCGGTCAGGGTATACTTTTTGCAGGCAAATTGCTTGCAAAGCTCGCGATGAAAAAGGAAAAGCAGGTCACATGGATCCCTTCTTACGGTCCGGAGATGCGCGGCGGCACCTGCAACTGCAGCGTTATAATCGATGACGAGCTGATCGGTTCACCATTGGTGACACATCCGGATATTCTGTTTGCTTTCAATCTTCCGTCATTCAAAAAATTTGAGCCTGCCGTGAAAGCGGGCGGTTTGGTCTTTGCCGACAGCACACTGATAACGGAAAAAAGCGAGCGAACCGATGTGGAGGCGCATTATATCCCGGCTACGGAAATAGCGTCGGACAACGAGTTGTCCGGGCTTGCCAACGTGGTAATGCTCGGCGCCATGCTGAGAGTCACCAAGATCTTTGATTACGATTTTGTCGAGGCAGAGCTTGTGAGTTCTGTCCCGAAATCAAAACCACAGCTTGCCGAGCTTAACAAAAAGGCTCTCAGGCTGGGTTATGACTACAAGGAATAAACAATAATGAAAAAGGTGTTCGTGAGCGCGATTATCGCGGCAGCCGGCGGCGGCGTCCGTATGGGCGGCGTCTGTAAGCCGTTGCTCAGGCTCGGGAACACCTCTGTTTTTGAGCGCGTACTGAAAGTTTTTACCGACAGTGCGCTCATTGACGAGGTGATATGCGTTTGCGGCGGAGACGAGCGGTTTGAAGACATAGTAAGCCGTCCCTGGAACGGTAAGCCGGTGAGGATCGTTCAGGGCGGCAGCGAACGTCACATTTCGGTATACAACGGTATAGCGGCAACCGACCCGTCATGCAGTGTGGTGTGTATACACGACTGCGCCCGTCCGTTCGTGACGGAAAAGCTGATAGAACTTGCGGTCAACACAGCCGCAAAAAAAGGCGCCGCCTGTATCTCGTCTCCCGTGACGGACACGATAAAATTCAACGCGGGAGAAAACTGCATAAAAACTCCGGAGCGTTCCCGTCTGTTTGCCGTACAGACTCCGCAGGCGTTTATAAAGGACGTATATCTCGCCTCATATGCCGCAGCGGCAAAAGCGCGTGGGCCGGCACCGACAGACGAGACCACAATGGCGGAAAAAGCAGGCTTTAAAGTGGAATATATCATGTACGAAGGGCTGAACATGAAGCTGACCACCCCGGCAGATCACAGGCTGGCGGAGGCATATGTGAGGTTATGCGATGAATCTTAGAATAGGCCACGGCTATGATGTGCACAAATTCGCCGCCGGTCGCAGGATGGTGCTCGGCGGCGTGAAGATAGACTGTCCATACGGACTTGAAGCTCACTCTGACGGCGATGTGCTGCTGCATGCGCTTTCAGATGCGCTGCTCGGCGCCGGCGGTATGGGCGATATAGGACGGCACTTTCCGGACAGCGACGAGAGATATAAAGACGCCGACAGTACAGCACTGCTGCTTGAATGCATCTCCATAGCAAGGATCGAAACAGTCATCAACGCTGACATAACCGTCATAGCACAGCAACCGAGACTTGCCGGATACACGGAAAGGATCAGAAACTCCGTGGCTTCGCTGCTCGGGTGCGCTCCCGACAGGGTCAATATCAAAGCCACCACGGAAGAGGGGCTGGGCTTTACCGGCAGGAAAGAAGGAATGGCTGTTCATGCAGTCGTTCTCGTCATTCTTAAGGAGAACGGAAAATGAAAAAGCGGCTGAAACTCAAAGGCACCGTCATAACCCCGGAAGGCACCGTCAAGAACGGCGAAGTGTGCTTTGAAAACGGACGTATCACCTATGCCGGCATGAGCCGGAACAATGATGCGGATTACGATACTGCCGACTGGGGCGAGTGCTACATTTCACCCGGATTCATAGACACACATGTGCACGGCGGCGGCGGATTCGATTTCACAGACGGCACCGAAGAAGCATTCAGAGGCGCCGCCCGGTTTCATGCATCGCACGGAACGGCTGTAATGCTGCCTACCACATTGTCATGTCCCGATGAAGAGCTTTTTTCGCTGATAGACGTATTCGAGAGGGTGCGCGGCTGCTCAGAGGACGGGGCTTGTATAGCCGGGCTCCATATAGAGGGACCGTATTGTTCCGTCGCTTATAAAGGCGCACAGGACGAAAAGTACATAAGAAACCCATCGCCGGATCATTACCTGAAGATACTCGGACGAACGGACGGTATAAGGCGCTGGACCGTGGCTCCGGAACTTGACGGTGCAGACGAATTTATAAGAACGGCAACATCAAGGGGCGTCAGCGTGTCCATAGGTCACAGCGACGCATATTATGAGGACGCGCTCCGCGCATTTGACTGCGGATGCCGTTTGATGACCCACTTTTACTCGGGTATGTCCTCGATGAGACGTATCGGCGGGTTCCGTTACC
>URSI01000030.1 GCA_900550505.1 uncultured Eubacteriales bacterium | reverse complement strand
GCTTGCCGTTTCGATAGCCATTCCGCTCGCGGCAGGCGCGATAGCGGGGCTTGCGTCCGCCGGAAGCATGGATGCGTTTGAAGCTCTTACCAAACCGCCGCTTTCACCGCCCGGATGGCTCTTTCCGGTTGTATGGAGCATCCTCTATGTGATGATGGGTATAGCCAGCTATCTCGTATTCACCTCCGGCGCCGACCGCAAGTCAATAAAAACGGCGCTGACCGTATACGGCGTGCAGCTCTTTTTTAACTTTGCCTGGACGTTTTTGTTTTTTAATTTCGAGCTTTACGGTCTCGCGTTTGTCTGGCTGCTCGTGCTGTGGATACTCATAACCTTCAACATAGCTTTGTTTTCACAGATCAACAAGACCGCAGCTTATCTCATGGTGCCTTATCTTATTTGGGTAACGTTTGCAGCTTACCTGAATCTTGCAATAGCGTTGCTGAACTGAACGCACACAACACCGGTATAAAAACGGGGTTGCCGCGAATGATAAAAATCATTTGCAGCAGCCCCGTTTGATTTGCTCCGCCGGATAAACGTCAGCACCCGAGCATTATGCTTATTATCTCCTTGTCTGTCTGCGCCATGCCGTCATGCGCAAGCCTGTCCACATTGCGTATGGTATTCTCAACGCCTTTTGCGACTATTCCGTCACCGCCGTAAAACTCGTTGCCGCGGCAATACATTTCATACCCGAGGATCCCCGCCTCTACGGCCTGTGCTATTTTGGCCGCGCAGGACGCCTTGGCACCGTCGCATATGATGCCGGACACGATGGCGACAGCATTGACGACCGTGTGAGATATCTCCACCGCACCGCCGCCGAGCAGATAAGTGATGCCGGCACCGGCCCCGACCCCCGCGGAGACAGCACCGCAATATGCCGAAAGCCTTCCTATCCCCGTCTTAAGATGTATCGTAACGAGGTCGGACACGAGCAGCGCTTTCAGCAATTCCTCGTGACTCTTGCCGTATTCCCGCGCATAAATGACAACGGGCACAGACGCCGTTATTCCCTGATTCCCACTGCCCGAAACAATGACGACAGGCAGTTCGCACCCGTTCATTCTCGCGTCGGAACCCGCAGCGGCGTAGGCACGTGCTCTGACCCTGACGGTATCGGGCGAGCTGTCAAGAAGCACCTTGCCGATGTTGGCACCATAGGAATTTCTCATGCCTTCCTCTGCTATTGCCATATTGAATCCTATCTGACGCTCCAGCACATCCCTTACGTCGTCCGGACAAACACTGTCGGCAAACTCGCATATCCCTTCTATGCTGAGGCAGCTGCGGTCTGTCAGCGTTTCTTCCGTCGGCGCGTGCAAATCGCCGGTCATCAGGCGGACTCCGTCTTTTTCCTTGATAACTGTATTGGTATGATGATCGGTTATCCGTACATATGCACTGTGACCGCCGCACCTTACCGTGACGCCGATATCAAATATATGGCCGGTTTCCGCAAGCCGGACATCCACGGGCGTTCTTTCCAGATATTCCTTAAGTCTGAGGGTCTGGCACTCGTCGGCGTCGGATATCACCTCAAGCCTGCGTGAAGCGTCGCCCATCACTATACCGGCACACGCCGCCGCGGCAATGCCGCGCAACCCGCCCGTATGAGGCACGACCACGCTTTTCACGTTCTTGACTATATTTCCGCTCACCGCGACAGTCACGCTTTCCGGCTCGCCGCCCAGCAATTCACGTGCCTGTGCCGCCGCATAGGCTATGGCTATCGGCTCGGTGCAGCCCATGGCGGGCAACAGCTCCTCATGCAATATCGCCGCATATTGTTCGTATATCGCTCTTTCCATGTCACCCTCCGTCTTCAGACGCCGCGCGGACGTCTGAGATATGCCGCGAAAAACGTGCACCCGGCGATAGCCAGCCCCGCGCCGAGCCCGGTATAAAACATTGCCGTACAGCGGTCGGGCACCAGCTCAAGTCCGCGGAGCGTCAACCCGCCGCCCATCATGACCGCCATAAGTATATAAGCCTTTAAATCAAAAAATTTAAAAACGCTGTGTCTGACCGTATCGTCGTATCCGAAGATACGCCCCAGATGCCGACGGACTATCACTTGAAACATCGTTCCGAAGCCCAGAAACACCGCGACCGCCGACACGATCATCCACCATTCCCATTTTACGGCCGTTGCTGCGGCAACACCGATCCGCAGGATATTTATACCGGCCGCAAACCATACCGCTGCCGCCACAGCTACAAGGGTATCACGCCTGACCACGGTCGTCTCCCGCTCCTCCGGCAAGCCTCGAGCATGCCACAAAATGGTCAGGTTCCATTTCCGCCAATACAGGCTCGCTTTTTGAGCATCCTTCACATTCCTCGGGACACCTGCCGCAGAACCGGCAGCCGGCCGGAGGATTGATGGGGCTGGGCACTTCGCCCTTCAGCCTGACCCGCTCCCGTTTGCTGTCTATATCGGTATCATAAACCGCCGACATCAGCGCACGGGTATACGGATGCAACGGATTATCAAATATTTTATCCGCGCTGCCGTATTCCATCACCTTACCGAGATACATGACCGCAATGCGGCTGCATATGCGTTTTACCACGGCAAGGTTGTGTGATATGAACAGATACGTGATATTGTACTTTGCCTGCAGATCCATCAGCTGATTTAGTATCTGCGCATGGACCGACACATCGAGCGCCGAAACAGGCTCGTCACACACCAGATATTTCGGTCTGAGTATCAGCGCCCGCGCGATACCTATCCGCTGCTTTTGACCGCCCGAAAAATCCGAAGGATACCTGTCCATGTCATCGGCCGAAAGACCCACCTCACGAAGCATCGATGCCACCTGAGCGCGCATATCGTCGTAGCCCGTTCCGCCCTTTATCCTGAGCGGCTCGGCAATGATATCAAATACCGTAAATCTCGGGTTCAGCGAGGAAAACGGATCCTGAAATATCATCTGCATGCTGCGGCGCGCTTCCTTGAGCTGCTGCTTGGTCATTTTTGTGAGGTCTTCGCCTTCAAAAAACACACTTCCGGAGTCTACACGCTGGATCCCGAGAGTGGTGTTCGCGAGCGTGCTCTTGCCGCAGCCGGACTCACCTACAACCCCGAAGGTCTCGCCGGGGTAGATATCTATCGAAACGTCAGTCACCGCCTTTACGGTGCGCTGCTTCTGAAAAGGAAAGTCCTTTTTGACCGGAAAAGTCACGCTGACATGCTCGAGTTTGAGCAGCGGAGTCATATTATTTGTCATCGACTGCCTCCTTATAATTCCAGCACCGCACATATCTGCCGGTTTCAAGCTTTTCAAGCGGAGGCATCATGCTGCGGCACTTTTCCGTAGCACGCTCGCAGCGCGGATGAAAATAACACCCCGTCGGCTTGTTCATCGGCGAAGGCAAGGAAGAAGGTATCTGCACGAATCTCCCGCGCTCGTCATCGAGGCGTGCCACAGAGCCGAGCAGTCCCTTCGTATACGGATGAAGCGGCTCGACGAAAAGCTCTCTCGTCCGCGCTCTCTCCACTATCTTGCCGCAATACATGACATATATCTCATCAGCCATATTCATGACAATGGAAAGGTCATGAGTTATCAGCATAAGCGATGTGTTTCGCTTCTTCTGGAGTTCCTTCAGAATATCGAGCACCTGCGCCTGTATGGTAACGTCCAGCGCAGTCGTCGGTTCGTCGGCAATGATAAGATTGGGATTGCACGCGAATGCCATGGCTATCAGCACGCGCTGCCTCATCCCGCCGGAAAGCTGATGAGGATATGCCCGGTATCTGAGCTCCGCGTCACTGATGCCGACCAGCTTTAACGCCTCTATCGTGCGCCGTTTCGCATCCTTTTTGCGCTGATGCTTGCTCATTCTGACATCGTCCGCCGTATGTGCGAGGAATATCTCGTCTATCTGCTTCCCCACCGTCATCACCGGGTTCAGTGCGGTGAGCGCATCCTGAAAGATCATGGAAACATCTTTGCCGCGCAGCTTCTGCATCTGTTTGTCGGTGAGCTCACGTATATCCGTACCGCACAGCTCGAGCTTGTCGACCCTGACAACGGCAGGCGGAGTGGAAAGCAGCTTCATCACGGCAAGCGAAGTAACGCTTTTACCGCAGCCGGATTCCCCGACGATCGCCGCACATTTGCCCTGTTCGATCTCGATATCTATCCCCTCTACGGCACGGACCATACCCGCTTCGGTAGGAAAAACCACCTTGAGATTTTTCACTTCAAGCGCGTTCATCAGGATCACCCGCCTTCTCTTTATCGCCCGCAGCATCATCGGCAGCCTGGGCCTTTTGCTGCGCAGCCAGCCTCGCCGCACTGCCGGCCCGGCACGCGTTCGATGCGCGTTCGCCGCCGTCGCTGCCCAAAAGATCGCAGCCGAGCGTTTCGTCGTCCCGTCCGTCATCCTCCGCTATTATCGGCACGACCGGCACCGTCTCGGTAAAGCCCGTCGCCAACGGCTCGAACGATTCCACCTGCGCATCCCCATTTTCCTCACGCACCGGCTCGACATATTCGCCCTTGAGTATGCTGCCTTCATCCATCGAGGCAAACACCTCGTCAAGATATGTATTGTTCAGGTGTTTGAATACTTTTACCATGCTGCTGCCCTTGCGCATACGCGGATTGAGTATCTCTTCGAGTGCCAGACCTATACGCATGAAAGAATACACGGCAAGAAATATCCCGATACCCGGCGCCAATATGCTCCACCAATGTCCGAACAGCATCGCGCCGCTGCTCTGTGCGTCAGCAAGCATTCTGCCCCAGCTTATCGCAGTCGGATTTCCGAGCCCCAGAAAGCTCAGTCCCGCCTCGGCGACCATGATACCCGCACTGGTAAGCGCCGTACTCATGATTAGAAGATTGGACACGGCGGGCAATATGTGACGCCACATCACATACCATTCGCTCGCGCCCGCAAGCTCCGCGGCTTTGACGTAATTGGCGTTCTTTATCAATATCACCTGCGAACGTATGACTCTCGCGAGCCCCGTCCACCCGAACGCAGCAAAAACAAATACAATGACGGCGTAGCTCGTGCCCAATACGTTTGTCATGACGATGACCAGCGGAAGCGTCGGGATGACGAGCAGCACATCCACCACACGCATTATGAGCGTATCCACCCATCCTCCGAGATATCCCGCCGCTATCCCGAGCAGCGAGCCGAGCAGTGCTATCGTTATACCGGTTATCACCCCGATCCCGAGCGACGACCTTGCGCCGTAGATCAGCATGCTCAAATTATCCTGCCCCGTGGTGATAGTAGTGCCCAGCGGATGCTCCCACGACGGCGGAAGTCCCTTCTCCGCACGCTGCGTCACGTCATACGGATCGTTCGGTACTATCAAAGGCGCGAATATGGCGCAAAACGCGAGCACAGCCACTATTATAAGGCCTATCCTGCCCTGTCTGTGCTTCCAAAGCTTTTTCAGAAATCCCCATATCCCGCCGAGGATCCCGGTCCTGCCGGTTCTCTTCACGCTCTTCACCTTCTCTCTCCTATCGTGACGCGCGGATCGAGCAGGCTGTACACCAGATCCGTCACGAGGTTCGCCACCAACGCAAACGCAGACATAAATATCATTATCGCCATCATCAACGGATAGTCATTGCTGCTGTTGGCGGTAAGGAAAAGCGTGCCCATACCGTTCCAGTTGAATATTTTTTCAATGACCACGGCACCGCCGATCAACCCGCTGATATTCATTCCGAACTGCGTAACTATCGGCAGCATCGCATTCCGCAATGTATGTCCGTAGATGACCTTATTGTTTGAAAGTCCCTTTGCCTTTGCAGTAAGTATAAAATCGTCGCCGGAAACCGCAATGACACTGTTTCTCGTTGACTGACCGTAACCCACTATACCGCCTATCGCCATAGAAAATATGGGAAGTGCGGCGTTATACATGACCTTGGATATAGATTCCCAGTTCCATACAAAGCCGGATACCATATTCTGATCGGTATACGCCGGGAATATCTCCCACTCAAACCCGAGATAAAACGACAGCAGCAGCGCTATGAAAAACGACGGCAATGCAGTCGTGAAGGTCGAAGCGTTCAGCAATGCCCTGTCCTGCCAGCGGCCTCTCTTCCACGCCGCCATCGTACCGATTATCACGCCTATCACAAGAGATATCAACAGATTCGTCACAGACAGCACAAGCGTCCACGGCAGACATTCCGCTATACAGTCGATAGCCTTCGGGTTGCCCGCCTGATACGAAGTCCCCAGATCGCCGTGCAGCAGATCGTCCATATACCGGATGTACTGCTCAAAGGTGGTGCCGTCGAGCCCGTACTGCTTATTATTTCATAATCCTCGTCCGACATGCCCGCTGTCTGCGGCGGGTAATACCTGCTCGCCGGATCCGAGACCCCGATACGCGGGATGAAGAAGCACAAAGTAACGACGACAAAGAAAATGAACACCGTCAGAAGTATGCGCTTTATCACATATGACGCCTTCATTCCTGCACCACCCTTTCGAGATTCTTCAGAGTATCGTCGTTGAACAGCGTCAGCCCCGGTCCTGCCACATATCCCGTGAACCTATCCGTACGCGCCACGGAGATGACGTTGGAAGAATACACCGGAACCTTGTAATACTGCCCGGCGATCATTGTCTGTATCTCTCCGATGATGCGGTACTTTTCAGGCAGATTCAGTGTTTTCCTCATTTCCTCTATCTTGAGCGCGAGCGCTTCGTCGGTCAGTCTGCCGTAATTCGATGTCCGGTTCAGTGACACGAAATGCGACTGAAACATAACGTCTACGTTCGACACATTGAATATAGTGGCCTGAAAGGTCATATCAAAGTCGCCGTCAAACAGATACGTGTCCTCCGCCATCGAGCCTTCGGCCTTATACTCCACCTCTATGCCTATCCGCTGCAGTTGCACCTGCAAAAACGATACAAGCTCGAGTTCACCGGGATTTGCAAGGATGTCAAAGGATATCCGTTCCCCGTCCGCGAGCCGGTAACCGGCTTCGTCTTTATCCGGCCAAATTTCGTCAAGTATCGCATTTGCCTGTGCGACTCTCTGTTCATAATCACCGGAGAGTATGTCGGATGCCGGGTTGTAAAGCTCGGTCTGGGACGTCAGTATAAGACCGGCGGGAGCCGTACTGCCCGCGCCGTTGAGCGCACGCTCTATGAGCTGTTCCTGATCTATCGCCAACGCTATCGCACGGCGCAACCTTACGTCCCCGAGCAGCTCCCGCTCACGGGTCATGTACTGATCCTGCGCATTTACGTTCATGACCAGCGTCTGCACGGACGTTCCGCCGACGTTCGCAACAAATATGTTCTCCTCCTGCTCAAACAACCGCAGATAATTGGGGCTCATGGCATTGTCGAGCATATCGACATAGCCCTTGAGCAGCGCATAAATGGCGGTATTCTCATCCATGTACAGCATGAATTTGATCGTATCCACCTTATACAGGTCGCTGCCGTCCTCCGCCTTCAGGTGATAATCCTCGCCGCGGTTCTTGAGCACTATCATTTGCCTGCCGGACTGAGATTTATCGAGCGTCCACGGACCGCAGCCGACAGGGTTCTCATACTGATACAGAAACTCGCCCTCAGGCATTTTGTTGTTCAGCTGCTGCTGCTCCGTTACGAGCGGAGCCCAGATATGCTCCGGAAGTATCAGTATGGAAGTGAACAGCGTCGCGACAGAGCCGAGCACCTTGTTTACCCGCAGATATATGACCGTATCTTTCTCTTCTTCGGTTATGGGATAGGGATTCCAGTAATCGTTATTCTCATAGGTGAACATACCCTGCGTTTTGTTTACGCCTTTTTCGGATTTATGCATGAGATCCGCCGTCCACGCGAGAGCGCCTGCGTGATTCGAAAGCGCGTTGTCGGTTGCGATATCGAAAGTATAGTAGATATCGTCCACCGTCACCGGCTCGCCGTCACTCCATGTCATATTGTCAAAAAGCGTGACCTTGACGACCATGTAATCGCGCTCCTCGGACGAATAATAAGCTTCCACGGCATCATAATCTATGTCGCCGTCCGGCGTTCTCAGCTCATTTCCGTCATAGTCAGTATAACACCACTCCTTTCCGAGTGACGGCAGGTATTCGCCTGTGGTCTCGTCAAACGAAAAAAGCGTGCTGTATATCATGCTCGCGACCGTCGTAGCTATCCCGTCGCGCGAAAGCCACGGCATGAACGATGTGGGAAAAGCCGACGACACGTAGCCCACATAAAGCGTGGAGGAATCGTCGTTTCTCCGCTCCGAAATTGAACTGCCGCAGCCCGTCAGCATTATTGCCGACGCCGCAAGGACAAAACAGAGCAGCAGCGAGGTAAACTTCTTCGTCAGGGTCTTCATATCACCACTCCGTACAAAAACTCGGTAAAATGCCCGGCGCGCAGGAGCTCCCCGCGCGCCGCGCGTCATCAGCCGGGGATCTACTCCTTCGGCACAGGATATTCAAGTTGAACGCCAAAGCCCTCTCTCGATGCGCTGTTGTCGTATATCTCCTTGATGTCGAGCACGTATGCAGGATACTTCAGCCATCTGTTCATGTCAGGGCTGTGATACATATCGTGCTGCGCGTTGATGAACTGCTGATATATTTCCCGTTTGCCCGATTCGGTCTCATCATAAATGTGCATGATACCGCGGACCTCATAGGATATCATCGGCGGCTGGTAAAATATCAATGTAGCCTCGGGGTTGACCTTGTAATTCGTATAAGAGTGGAGCTTTGCCATCTCGAGGCTTCCTATATGCTCAAAATCGACTCTGTCGCGGGCCTCTTCGCCGTACATATATTTGATCAGCACGCCGAGACCGCGCTTTGAATATGTCTTGTCCTCCGGGTCATATGTCTTGATGTGATTTATGTACGCTTCGAGCGTTTCCTCAAGATACTCCGGCTTCGGCATGAAGCCGATACCCTTGATGCTGCCGTTAAGTCCCGCCGGACCGTGCGATATAAATGCAGGGTCATGCGAGCAAAAGCTCAAAAACATTTTCTCGGGCGATATCTGCTCGTCATTGTATATCTTCATGACGGTCTTTGCTCTCGTGGTGAACGCCCAGTTAAAAAAAGCCTGTGCCGATCTCATATTTTTTCTCCTTATCTGCCGCTCCGGCCGCCGTACGTTCGTTTTCGGCGACGGCCGGAGCATTTTTGTTTTCGCCCCGCGGACCCCGCGGTCATACATTAAAACGTCATACCGTCAGACACCCGGCCATATACGGCAGACAACCTTCGGACCTACTCGGTAACCACAGTCAGCTTGACATCCTGAGGCGAACCGGCACCGAGGCTGAACTTCGCATTCAGTTCTCCGGTCTCGGAGTCAAACGTACCGGTCACGCCTTCGTTTGCCTCGTCGGGCAGGACAAAAGCAGTGCCCATAGAACTCAGACCGATAAAGCCGTTCTGAACGTTGGGCTCACCGCCCATGGAGGACGTGCTCGTGAAGGTATATGCGCCGTCGGCGTTGACTGTCAGCGCAAGCTCAAACGTGACGCTCATCTCTCCCATGCTCAGATCATGAGTACCGGTAAAGCTGATGACCGCATCCTGGGGTGCCTCTATTTTTGCGAGCGTTACCGTATCGTTCTCCTTTGCAAAGGGGCTCATCTTGACATCGGCTTCAAATTCCGTCTCGGAAGTTGCGACCAGCGACTCGGTGAGGTCCTTTGTATCGTCCTCATAATCCTTGTAGACTTCGGACGTAAGGCGGCACATCGCGCCCATAATGCTGTAAGTGCCGTAATCGTAAGCAAACTGATCGGAACCCATCATCGGAAATTTGACGAAAGCCGTGAACTTGCCGTCTTCTCTCAGGTTGAGATAATACTCATATGTGACGGAACCGCCCATGCCGGACTCCTTCTCATAGGAAACATAGTAAAGACCTGCTTCCACCTTGTAATCATCCTGAGCGTCTCCGCCCTCGGTGAGCTTGACCGCGGTGTGGTGACCGCTCTCGCCGGTATCCTCGTTCTCCCACGGGCTGACCAGGGTGACAGAGCCGTAAAGCAACGCCGACGTGAATTTCAGGCTGCCGTCTTCCTGCTTCTCAAATGAGGTCGTCTTGCCGGTAGAGGCTTCGCCGTTGACCGTGGAATAAACCATCAGATAGCCGCTGTCCGCTGCTCTGACCGTTCCCGAGTTCTTATCGGTTTCAAATTCCTTAGAATTGGAGAATTTGAAATTACCGTTCTCCTCGATACGGAGGTACAACGTGAGAGCCATTCCGGCTCCTGAGATATCGATGGAATAATCCCCCGCGATCTCCTTTACGCCGCTCTCGGCACCCGTCGA
>URSI01000029.1 GCA_900550505.1 uncultured Eubacteriales bacterium | reverse complement strand
GTTTTGCAGAGGCGGGAAAGACCCGGTGCCGTGGGATCTTCCGTGGTAACGGGAAAGTAGAGATTTCAGGAGACCGGAATGGACGTAATTCTCAAACCGATAGGCTGGCTGATGCGTCAGTGTTATGAGCTTACGCACCACTATGCGTTGGCTCTGTTGCTTTTTTCGTTTATAATTCAGCTGGTGATAATGCTGCCGTTGGGCATAAAGCAGCAGAAGAACACACTCAAGCAGGCTCAGCTCAGACCGAAGGAGCTTGCGATCAGGAGAAAATATAAGGGACGCAACGACAAGGCGACGCAGATGAAGATGCAGCAGGAGATACAGGAGATGTATCAGGCTGAAGGCTTCAATCAGTTTGCCGGGTGTCTGCCGCTTCTCATACAGCTTCCGCTCGTCATAATACTTTACGGTATAATCATTGCGCCGATAACGTATCTGCTCGATTTGGATAACGCGAAAAGTATAGTGGAATCGATCACCTCAAGCATGGTGAGCGCGGGCGTTGCCAAGGAAGGCGCCGTAGTGTATGAGGCGTCGATGATAAAGTACCTGATGGATATAGGCAGCGAGGCTGCCACAACACAGATAAGCGGGATAACTGCGGATGTATACCGCAGTATAACCGAGCTCGGTAGCGGGTTTTCGTTTATAGGCGGTTCCACATTGCTGGATGTTCCCTCGTTGTCGTTCAATTGGCTGCTGACCATACCCGTGCTGGTCTATGTGACCGGTGTGGGCACCACGCTTGTTTCGCAGCGGTATGCATTGACGCAGGAGGGCATGAACAACCCGATGAGCGGACCGATGATGAAATTCGGCATGCCGCTTATAAGCGTGTTTCTTGCATTCAGGCTGAGCGCCGCCATAGGCATATACTGGGTGTTCCGCAGCATATTCACGATGGCACAGACATATTTCATCAACCTTGCCATGCCTATACCCAAGCTGACGCAGGAACAGATAGCAGCCGCGGAAGCCGCATTGAAGAAGAAAAAGAAGAAGAAAAAGGTGCTGCTCATAGAGGTCGACGAGGACGACGATTCATTTGACAGTCTCGTTGTAAGTGAGGAACGTGCGGCGCGTATAAGAGCAAAGAACGAAAAGCTTGCGAGGGAAGAGGCTGAAGAGGACAAAAAGCTTGAGGAGCTGATATCGCGCAAGCCCGAACAGGAAGATCAAGCGAAAAAGAGCGATCGGTCCGGTGCCGAAGCGGTGAAAGACAGCTCGGCGGACAAGGACTTATCCGCTGAAAAGAAGGAAAACGGGACGACCGACGAGGGAAGTAATAAGGATGGTTAAGGAATACATCGCGACGGGTAAGACCGTCGAAGCTGCGGTCGAAGCAGGCGCCGAAGCGCTCGGCGTCGGTGTTTCCGACGTAAGCTATGAGATAATAGAGGAACCGAGCCGCGGGTTTTTCGGTCTGGGAGCCACGGAGGCCCGGGTGAAGGTCTGTTATGAGCCCGGCAACGCGCAGAATGCGAAGGAGTTTGTTGAGCGGGTCATAAACGGCATGGGAATGTCGGCGCAGGTGACCGCGGACGAGGACGACGAACGTGTGAGCATAAAGGTCAGCGGCGAGAATATGGGCGTGCTGATAGGACGTCACGGCGAGGTGCTCGACGCCTTGCAGTATCTGACCGGGTTTGCGGTAAACAGAAACAACGGCGAAGAATATGTGAGAGTTCAGGTCGACGTTGAGAATTACCGTGCCAAGCGTGACGAGTCGCTCCGGGCGCTTGCGCACCGCACGGCGGAAAAAGTCAGGAAATACCGTCGTTCATTCACTCTTGAGCCCATGTCGTCGTATGAGCGCCGTATAATTCATGCGGAGGCTCAGGGGATAAAAGGGATAACTTCCTATTCGATAGGACAGGGAACCGAAAGAAGAGTGGTAATAGCCTCAGAAAAGAGCGTGCCCGGCTACGGCGACAATGTGCGCGGGAGAAACGGCGGACGCTGACGGCGGATATTTTTCCGGCAAGAGAATGAGCAAACGCCCCGCGGCATTAAAATACGCCGCGGGGCGTTTTGATACGGAGACGGGAACAAAACGGAAAGAAGGGCTGAAATGCGAACGATAGCGGCGATATCGACTCCGCGCGGCAAGGGCGGGATAGCGGTCATACGGATCTCGGGGGATCAGGCCTTCGGCATTGCATCGAAGGTGTTTTACCCTGCTTCGGGCATTCCGGTCTCTGATTGCGCGTACCGCACCGCCGTTTACGGAACGGTACGGCTCGGTGAGCCGGTAGACGACGGGCTGATGACGCTGTTTCCGGCAGGCAATTCATATACGGGAGAGGATACCGTCGAGATATCCTGCCACGGCGGCACACTTGTGACCGCGCGGGTATTGACGGCGGTGCTTGCCGCAGGCGCGGAACCGGCCGGTCCCGGTGAATTCACCCGGCGTGCATTTCTGAACGGAAGGCTGACATTGACACAGGCCGAGGCGGTGGGTGCGATGATCGATGCGGCGAGCGAACGTCACCTTGACATTGCATATGCACAGCTGAAGGGTGCGCTGGGAAAGACAATAGGCGACATATATGCGAGACTGCGCTCGACAGCCGCTTCCGTGTATGCTTATATAGATTATCCCGACGAGGACATGACGGAACTCGGGACGGATGACATGAAAGAATTGCTTTGCGGCTGCATGGCGGACATTGACAGGATACTCGGCGGCAGAAAATTCATGAAAGCAGTCAGCGAAGGCGTGAGATGTGCCATAGCCGGCCGTCCCAACACGGGAAAGTCGAGTCTGCTCAACGCGCTTGCCGGATATGACCGTGCAATAGTTACCGATACCGAGGGCACCACGCGTGACGTGGTGACGGAGCGTGTGACTGTGGGTGGCGTGCTGCTGGAGCTTTCGGACACGGCAGGGATACGGGAAAGTGAAGACGAGGCGGAGCGTCTCGGCGTGGAACTCGCCGTCGGACGGGTTGACAGCTGTGAGCTGCTGCTGGCGGTCTTCGACGTTACGTCGGCGCCCGACGAACGTGACGCGCGGGTGATATCGCTGATAAAGGACCGCACGGGCGATACGGTGGCGGTGCTGAACAAATGCGACAGGTGCGGCGACGCGGATCACGGCGGCGAATACGAAAGACTTCTGGCTGATGCAGGGATACGGACGCTTCGTGTCAGCGCGCTGACGGGAGAGGGGCTGGAGCAACTTGCAGACGAAGTGCGCCGGCTTTGCGGTGAGAACGAATACGCGGGTGCGGGCGAGGTCGCGATGAATGCCAGACAGAACGCCGCACTCATAAAGGCACACAGCGCCATATCCGACGCGCTCGTTTCGCTGGAGTCGTTTACGCAGGATGTTGCCGCGACGGATATCGAAATCGCGATGGGCGCATTGGGCGAAATAGACGGGCGCACCGTGACACAGGAGATAGTGGATGAGATATTTTCAAAATTCTGCGTGGGTAAGTGAAAATGACTGAATACACCGTGAGTGATTATGAAATAGCGGTAATCGGCGCCGGTCATGCCGGGGTAGAGGCTGCGCTTGCGGCGGCACGTCTGGGATGCCGGACGGCGCTGCTGACGCTCAGTATGGACCTTGTGGGCAATATGCCGTGCAATCCTTCGATAGGCGGCACCGGTAAAGGACAGCTCGTTTGTGAGTTGAATGCGCTCGGCGGAGAAATGGGGCGCGCGGCGGACGAGGCTTCGCTGCAGAGCCGGATACTGAACGCCGGCAAGGGTCCTGCCGTGCATTCATTGCGTATGCAGGAGGACCGACGGCGTTACAGCGCGGTGATAAAGCGCACGCTGGAATCTCAACCCGGCCTGACGGTCATCCAGTCGGAAGCTGTTGAGGTAAGGGTACGCGACGGCCGTGTCACGGGGGTGCTCACTTCGTTCGGCGCGTTTCTGGAGACAAAGGCGGTGGTGGTCTGTACCGGCACCTCTCTCGGCGGAAGGATAATAGTGGGGGAGGCGTCTTATCAGGCGGGTCCGGACAATACGCTTGCGGCGCTCAGGCTTACGGAGTCGCTGCGTGAGGCCGGGGTAAAACTGATGCGTTTCAAAACAGGTACGCCTCCGAGAGTCCATGCGGACAGCATCGATTATTCGCAGCTCGAGGTGCAGGAGGGCGACGCGGAGCCCATGAGCTTTTCGGGCGCCGGGATACATAATACGCATGTCTGCTATATAACCTACACGAATGAGGAAACACACAGGATAATAAGGCAGAACCTTCACAGGTCGCCGCTTTTCAGCGGAGAGATAAAGGGCACGGGACCGCGCTACTGTCCGAGCATAGAGGACAAGGTGGTCAGGTTCGCGGACAAGCCGCGACATCAGGTATTTATAGAGCCAATGGGCAGCGACACCCGTGAAATGTATTTGCAGGGACTCAGCTCTTCGCTCCCGGAGGAAGTGCAGAAGCAGCTCGTTCATTCGATAAAGGGGCTTGAAAAAGCCGTTTTTACCCGTTCCGCATACGCGATAGAATATGATTGCTGCGACCCGACGCAGCTTTCGCACACGCTGGAATTCAAGGATATAGCGGGGCTCTACGGTGCAGGGCAGTTCAACGGGTCGTCCGGATACGAAGAAGCGGCCGTGCAGGGATTCGTTGTCGGCGTCAATGCCGCGCTGCGGATAAAGGGCCGCGGGCCATTCGTGCTGTCGCGTGCGGAATCATACATAGGCACGCTGATCGATGATCTCACGGTAAAGGGCACGTCCGAACCGTACCGCATGATGACGTCCCGCAGCGAATACAGGCTGCTGCTCAGGCAGGACAACTGTGACGCGCGGCTGATGAAAAAGGGATATGAGCTCGGGCTTGTCGACGACGTCAGGTATCATCGTCACCTCGAGACCGAAGCGGCGGTAGACGCGGAGATAAAGCGGCTGTCTTCAGCGCCGCTGCGTGCGGAGGGCGGGCTGAACGAGCTGCTCGTCTCTCTCGGATATGCTCCGGTGACCGGCTCGGTACGCGCCTCCGAATTGCTGCGCCGCTCGGGTATAACCTATGATTCGCTCGCAGATTTCGATACCGACAGACCGTCGCTTCCGCGCGCCGTGACGCGCCGCGTGGAGACGGAGCTGAAATATGAGGGATATATAAAACGTCAGCTGGCGCAGGTCGAGCAGTTTTCAAAGCTGGAAAAAAAGCTTATCCCGCCGAATATCGATTATTCCCGTATCCGCGGGCTTCGTATCGAGGCGGCACAAAAGCTTGCGGCGCTGCGTCCGGAAAGCATAGGACAGGCGTCAAGGATAAGCGGGGTGAGCCCGGCCGATGTGTCGGTGCTGCTTGTGTTTCTTGCTGCCGGATGTGCCGGGGGAGGGGAAGAGGATTGAGCGTTTCCGCCATACTTTCAAAATATACCGATGCCGTGCCGCGGCAGCTCGAGGCGTTTGACGTCATTGCCGGGTTTTTATCGGAGGAAAGCAAAAAATACAATCTGACCGCATTGCATGACGAGCACGATGTGGCGATGCTGCATTTCTATGACAGCCTGACTGCGGCGAAAATGATATCGGGTAAAGTGATAGATATCGGCTGCGGCGCGGGGTTCCCTTCGCTGCCGCTGGCGGTGTACCGTCCGGACTGCACGGTGACGATGCTGGACAGCACGCGCCGCAAGGTCGAGTTTGCCGCAACCGCCGCACGGCTTTCCGGTACGGAAAACGTAAAGGCGCTTTGCGGACGTGCCGAGGAGCTCTCGAGACTGCCGGAGCACCGTGAGACGTACGACACGGCGGTGTCACGCGGGGTAGCCGCGCTCAATATTCTTTGCGAATGGGCGCTTCCTTTTGTCCGTGTGGGCGGGTTATTTATAGCGATGAAGGGTCGTGCCGGACGCGAAGAGGCAGAACGCAGTGCGCACGCGCTCGAGGTGCTCGGCGGCGAGATCCGTGATATCACGGATGCGGAAATACCCGAGACCGACCATATCCACACGCTTATAACGATAAAAAAGACCCGTCCGACGCCTCCGCAGTATCCGCGGAGCAACGCCGTGACGGGCAAAAGGCCGCTGTGAGCCGTATCAGGCGGTCAACCGATGAAGGTACGGACCGGGTCGAGGTTCCGGTCCATCAGGACGATGTCCGCGAGCCTGCCGGGCTCGAGCACGCCCGCGTTCAGCCCCGCCGCTTCGGCGGGGTTTTTTGATGCCATTACCGATATGTCCTCGAGAGGGATACCGAGTGCGTACAGGTTTTTGACTCCCTCGAGAAGTGAAACGCAGCTGCCGGCTATCGTTCCGTCCGCAAGCGTGCAGCGTCCGTTCGATACATAACGTACCCGTCCGTCGACCGTATACTCGCCGTCGGGCAGCCCGGCAAATTTTCCGGAATCGCTGACCATGCATACCCGGGCGGGCGTTTTGGCTTTGATGACCGTCAGCAGTGCGCCCGCCTCAACGTGCACAAGGTCGCAGATGAGTTCGCAGACGATACCGTCGCAGCCGAGTGCGAATCCGACCGCGTTGGGACTGCGGTGGTTAAGCGGTTCCATTGCGTTGAATGTATGGGTCATGCGGTCGAATCCGGCGTGAAATGCCTTGCGCGCGCAGTCGAAATCCGCCGCGGTATGAGCCATTGACACGGATACGCCGTGCCCGCGCAGCAGCTTTGCGGCTTTTCCGGCATTATCGAGCTCCGGCGCTATCGACATTATGCGCAGCGCGCCGCCTTCGGCAAGTCTTTTGCAAAACGCGACATCCACGGGCTGTATTTTTTTCGGATCCATCGCGCCTTTTTTCAGCGGGTTTACGAACGGTCCCTCGGCATGAAACCCGCAGACGCGTGCGCGCGGCGGTGCCCCGGCTTCAGAGGGCGCGTTCATATGTCTTGTGATGTTGGATACAGCCGCCTCTATCTGATCAAACGGCAGACTTCTGGTGGTGGGCAGTATCGCCGTGACGCCTCTTGACGCCTCCCACTCGAGCGCAGCGTCAAGGTCTTCATTGCCGGACGAAAATTCCACATCCGCTGCGCCGTGCAGGTGGGTATCGACAAAGCCCGGCAGCGCCGTCAGCCCGTCCGCATCGAACGACTCACCGAAATCAGGCTCAAACGAGCCGAAAGCGCTTATAAGCCCGTTTTGTATTTTTATGTCGGTTCCGGCAAACCCGTTTGAAGTCAGAACGACAGCGTTTCTGATGATCCCGTTTTTCAAATCAGCACTTCCCTGCCTGCGGCAGCCGAGTCATAGATGCCCTGGAGCATACGCTGAAGCGTGACCGCCTGCGATATCGGGACCGGCGAATCGTTTTCACTGCGTACATATTTGCAGAACGCCTCTATCTCATTGAATATGGCGTTTGTCTCGCCCTCTGTCGTCAAAGTCTCATCGTTGAGATATCCGTCTTTTTCACCGTACACCGTGAGCGGATCGAGAGTCAGACCCGCTTTGCTGCCGCAGACCGTGATCTCGGAGCGGGGCGGCAGGTTGATCGCCCACGCCGCTTCAAACAGCATTATCGCGCCGTTTTCGAACCTTATGCAGCCGGCGCCGGAATCCTCGACGTTGAACTGATTGTCGGGACAGGGAGTGCCGTGCCAGCGGTCGACGCCGAGCGTTTTGTAGTCGCCTATACGGTAAGAGGTCGAAGCGAGCACGGACACCGGGCGCGGATTGCCCATTATGTACCACGCGGCGTCGATACAGTGAACGCCAATGTCTATCACGGGACCGCCGCCCGCGTGTGCAAGGTCGGTGAACCAGCCCAGCGGGGTGCCGCGGCGTCTGACGTATGCGGCACGGGCAAAATATACCTCGCCCAGATCCCCCGCATCGCGCATTGCGCGGGCGCGACGGTTCTCCGGTCTGAATCTGTTGGGTACGGCGAGCATGAATTTCACGCCCGTTTCTTTGACAGCTTTTTCGATGCGGAGCGCTTCGGAAAGATTGAGGGCGAGCGGTTTCTCACACATGACGTGCAGTCCGGCATGCGCCGCCTCGACTGCGACGTCGCTGTGCGCATTGTTCCAGGTGCAAACGTCAACGGCTTCTATGCCGCCTTCTTTGATCATCTCGGTAACGGATGAGCAGACTCTCGGGATACCGAACCGTTCCGCCGCCTGTTTGGCGCGGTCAAGGTCAAGATCGCAGATCACTTCTACCGAAGCAAGCTGAGTGCGGGCGTATGCGGGCAGGTGAGCGTTGCAGGAGATGTTTCCTGCTCCGACAACGCCAATCTTTACTTTTTCCATTTTCGGGCACCTTTCTTTTTATGATATCCGCGGTACGGTCCGCGGTTTGATTGTTTCCGACATCAGCGGTCCGAAAGCGCGCGCAGCCTTTGCAGGTCGTTTACTATATCCACGCCCTGGGGACAAAGCGACAGGCACTGTCCGCAGGAAAGGCACTGTCCCGGAGCTTCGCCGGCAGGGATCCTGTTTACGGCGTTTGCGATGTCGCCCCCGAACACCGCGCATCGGTTTGCCACGCGGAACGCGCCGGGGATGTTGACCCCGTTCGGACACGGCATACAGTAACCGCAGCCGGTGCAGCCGTTGAACGCCCGGCTTTTCAATATCGAACGCGCCGTTTCGAGCGCGCGCTGTTCGCCTGAGGACAGGGGTTTGAAGCTGCCGAAGGTTTTGAGGTTGTCTTCAAGCTGCGATTCGTCGGACATTCCCGAAAGCACGACTCTTACGTTTTCGTGAGAGGCGACCCAGCGTAAAGCCCATGACGCACAGCTCGCTTCCGGTGCCGCTTCGCGCAGCGGCACGCAGACTTCCTCGGGGAGCGATGCGAGCGCGCCGCCCTTGACGGGCTCCATCACTATGACCGGCACCGAGCGGGAAGCCGCGAGTTCATAGCCTTTGGTTCCTGCCTGGATGTCCGTGTCCATGTAATTGTACTGTATTTGACAGAAATCCCACTTGCGGGACGAAAGTATCTCTTCAAACACCTCAAAAGAGTCGTGGAACGAAAAGCCGAGATGACGTATAGTGCCCTTTTTTCTGAGCGAGAAAAGCTCGTCCAGCATCGGCTGAGCCTCGATCCATTTTTCACGGTTGAGTGCGTGCAGAAGGTAGAAATCGATATAGTCCGTGTTCAGTCTTTCCAGCTGCCTTTCGAGCATCATCGACGGCGTCTCGCCGGGCAGCAGTTCACGCAGTGTCAGCTTTGTCGCCACATTCAGCGATCTGCGGTCGTGGCGTCGCAGCGCGCGCCCCAGAAACGGCTCGCTTTGCCTGTCGTGATAGGGGTATGCGGTGTCAAAATAATTTATGCCCGCTTCGACGGCGGTTTCTATCAGCCGTCCTGCGCGCAGCTCGTCTATGGTGCCGTCCGGCTCTGTGGGGAACCGCATACAGCCGAAGCCGAGCAACGACACTTTCTTGCCGCAAAGATCTCTGTATTCCATTCTCATCACCTGCTCTGATAGCATTTCCGGTAAAATATGATACACCTTTGCGGCCATAAAGTCAAGAAAAACGGAACTCCTGCGGAATAACGGCGCAAAACGGGATAAGGGTATTGAAAAACGGGACAAAAAGCGGTATAATAGAAGGCAAACAAGCTGCAAGGAAGAAGCCGCAATGATCGATATCAAATTTTTAAGAGAAAATCCCGAGGCGGTCAGAGAAAATATCCGCCGTAAATTCCAGGACGCCAAGCTGCCGCTCGTCGACGAGGTTATCGCTCTGGACGAGCAGTATCGCGCAGCCATAAAAGAGGCGGACGAGCTGAGAGCGCAGCGCAACAGGATAAGCAAAAACATCGGCGCGCTGATGGCTCAGGGCAAAAAAGAAGAAGCGGAAGAGGCAAAGAAGCAGGTATCTCTCCAGGCAGGCAAGCTGCTGGAGCTTGAGGCTCTCGAGAATGAGCTTTCCGCAAAGATCAAAAACATAATGATGGTCATACCGAACATCATCGATCCTTCCGTTCCGATAGGACGTGACGACAGCGAGAACGTGGAGCTCTGCCGCTATGGCGAGCCGGCCGTGCCGGATTTTGAGATACCATACCATGTCGATATCATGGAGTCCTTCGGGGGAATCGATCTCGAGAGCGCGCGGCGTGTTGCCGGCAACGGATTTTATTATCTTATCGGCGATATCGCCCGTCTGCATTCGGCGGTCATTTCGTATGCGCGTGATTTCATGATAGACCGCGGGTTCACATACTGCGTGCCTCCGTTCATGATCCGAAGTGACGTCGTGACGGGAGTCATGTCGTTTGCCGAGATGGATGCGATGATGTACAAGATAGAGGGCGAAGACCTCTACCTTATAGGCACAAGCGAGCATTCCATGATCGGAAAATTCATCGATACCATAATACCGGAGAGCGAACTGCCGTATACGCTCACCAGCTATTCTCCGTGCTTCCGTAAGGAAAAAGGCGCGCACGGTATCGAGGAGCGCGGCGTTTAC
>URSI01000028.1 GCA_900550505.1 uncultured Eubacteriales bacterium | reverse complement strand
TAGCCTTTGCATGAATTCTGTCGTGCCAAATAAAACGCCGGAGGACTTTTCTAAGCGACCAGTCTTCTCCGTAGCTGCCTTCAACAACAGCGTTCTGAAGATAATCCGGCTTTGCTTCAAGCGCTTCAAACCCATGCTTGCGACATTCATAAATATCGCCGTCGTTATTTGCTTCAACATCTATTTCCGCAAAATAATACTCGTTTACACTTTTAGTGTGTTCATACATTTCGTTCGCCGAGCGGGGAACTTGACCGTAAAAGGTTTTGCGTTCAGGTGCTGTGGTCACGCTTTTATCCGGTACAGACTCGTACAAGGCGAGAAAATCCTTTGCCGACTTTAATACAAGTGCTTTCAACCTATCATATTCTTCTGCTGTCAATGGTTCCTTTTCACTTTCAAAAAGAATGTCAGAATCGGCGTCCCTGATATTGAGAGCGGAATTTTTTTCTCCGATGATTGCTATTTGAATATTATCATCAACACAACCACCGAACCAGTTGAGGTAAGAAACGACCTCTTTGGGCATTTTTGTTATCGCTGTATCAAGGTTTTCCCCGCGAGAATATGCCCCGATATAATCGACTGCATGCAACAAGGTGTCGTTTCCGTTATGTTCCCATACGCAGTTTACGGTCATATCGTTTCCTCCAATGTGTTGCAAATATCATCATTACAGATGTTACGGAAGTCTATATTCTTCCCGTCGGAATTTTTTCCGACCTCGACATCAATACCACCGTCTCCACGTGTGCCGTACGCGGAAAAAGATCAAAAACCGCTCCGCGGACGCACGAATAACCGTGATCGGCAAACAGTACCGCATCCCTCGCAAGTGTGGCGGGATTGCAGGAGATGTATACGATGCGTTCCGGCTCGGCCGCTGTTACGGTTTCAATAACTTCACGCTCAAGACCGTGACGCGGCGGATCCACCACTATCACATCCGGGCGCCCAAAACGGTTTATACAGCCGCGGACGCCGATGGAGGCATCGCCCGCGACAAAGCAGGTGTCATTTTCGCTTCTTCCGTTCATTGTCGCATTTTTTCTTGCATCCTCTACTGCCTGCGGGACTATTTCCACGCCGAAAAGCTTGGTATCATCACCGGCTATACAAAGCCCGGCAGTTCCGATGCCGCAGTAAAGATCCAAAAGTATGCCGCTGCCGCAGTCGGCGTATTCACGCGCTTTCAAATACAGCTTCTCGGCCATATCCCTGTTGACCTGATAAAAGGAAAGCGGGGAGATACACAGCGTTTTTCCGCATATTGTGTCCGTGATATGTTCACCGTAAAGGCATCGGCAGCCGTTCGTGGCGATAACGTTGGTGTGCTCGGTATTTATACTGACGGCAAACACCTTGACATGCGGACATTTCATCTGCATGAGCTCCGAGAGCTTTTTCTCATGGGGCAGCGCTCCGTTCACAACGACGCAAAGCGACATTTCACCCGCGGTGTTACGACGCATCACAAGATGACGGATGATACCGCGGTGAATTTTCTCATCATATGCGGGGATCGAGAACGAATGAGCGAGCTCAAGGAATATCCGTGCCGTTTGGGCAAAATCGTCGTGCTGCAACCGACAGGAATCATGCATAATGATCTCGTGAGTACGGCGCGCGTAGTAACCAAATACCGGCTTCATGCCGCGCCCCTGAGCGACAGGGTAGGCGACCTTGTTGCGGTAACGTTCGGGACTCCCCGCGCATATTCGTTCAAGCTCGGGTACCGTGCTGCCGATACGGCGCAGCGCCTCTCTAACGATACGTTCCTTTTGTTCGAGCTCCGCCTCATATTTCAGTTCGCCGAAAGCACAGCCGCCGCAGCGTTGTTTGGGGCACGGGTCGGCACAGCGCAGAGGAGAGCGCTCAAGAAATTCCGAGACACGGCATACATCGTATGACGGTGTGGATTTTATGACATCGCACAGCACTACATCACCGGTTACGGCGCCCTGCACGAACGCGACCTTGCCTCCGGAAGTGCGCGCGACTCCCGTACCGTCAATATTCATGTCGTGAACGGTGACGGTCTCACCGAGCGGCTTCATTTTCATCGCTGATATCGCTCACGCTGTCCGGTGAGCTCTCCTTGGTAAATGTCTGGAAAACCTGCAAAGCCACGGCGCGTGTGCTCAATCCTGGTATCCGTGCGCTACGATGGACTCGGGGAGGAATTCCTCCGGTATGGTGTTCAGCACGCGTTTGTACAGATTATTGAGCGTGAAACGGTGAGAGGATGAAAACGATGCGTCGTCCTTGGCATGACACCCGTGAGCTGCCGCAAGCTCCTCCGTATAGTCTTCCAGCAGGAATATCTCATTTTTCCTGAATCCCGTGTCAGCACCCGTTATGTCGCTTTGAGAGGAGGACACCTTGTTGCCCTTTACATAATGCATTACAGTGGGGATCAGCTTGGGGTTCTCGACGTATATGTCGCCGTTATCGTCAACTATGTCGAGCGTGAGCATGGCTCCGAGCATATTGCGCCCCCAGTACATTCCGGAAACGAGATTCCCGAGCGAATAAGCTATGAAAGTCCTGCCGCCATCTGCACGGGTGCGCCATTCACATGTTTCGATCACGTGCGAGTGCATACCGATGATGACGTCTACATTCAGCTCAAGAAACAGCTCTACATACTGCTGGTTGCGCGGGTAGTTGTAGTCGAACACCTGATCCGTTGCGGTGCTGTTGTCCTCCGCGCCCCAATGGCAGGATACGAATACGAGGTCTGCCATGGACTTTGCAAGCGTCACCTGACGTCTTATGAGCTCGGTGTCCGAAAGCATCGGCGGAACGGTCGTTTCGCCGGAGGCGGGGCTGAGCCCGTTGAGCCACTCGGTGTATGCAAGAAATGCTATTTTGACGTCTCCCACAGTCACGACGGTTATGTTTTCGCTGTCGTCTTCGTCTGAAATATATCCGATGGTATCGAGACCGTGCGAACGGAAAAAATTATCCGCGTATACGAGTGAATCCGAATTGTAAGAATCGAACATATGGTTGTGCGCCAGGTTGACGATATCAAACCCCAGCTCTTTTACCTTTTCGCCGATCGCGTCCGGTGAACAGAAAGTGGGGTAGCTGCCGACCCGTCCGCCGCCCACAAGTGTTTCCTGATTGATATAAGACAGGTCTGCGGAAGCGACGATATCCTCTATATTGTGATATATTCTGTCAAAATCATAGTCAGCGTCCTTCATGGAGGAATAGTCGGGCGAAGTGCCGTTTACCTCAGCGTAATTTTCCACAGCGCCGAAGAGCACCGAGGTGTGCATGATGTTGTCGCCGCATGCCAGAAACGAATAGACTTGTTTTTCCGGTATCCGTGAGCCTTCATCACTTTCATCCTGAGAAGGAACCCCGGAATTTGAGGAACCTTCGGCGGAAAAATCACCGACAGATGTTCCGTCGGAAACAGAGGATATTTCTCCGCCTCTGATCCCGTATGCTATCCCGAAGGTCACGGCGACTACGAGCAGCAACATTATGACTAACGTAAAAAACTTCTTCATTTGTGTTACCTTTCGACGAGAAACTGCTTTATGCGCCGAGCCCTTCAAACCCGGTGAGCGCAACGGCGATTATCGCCATCGATGCCACGAGCAGAGGCGCGCCTTTGAACGATGATGGAGGCTGAGAAGATTTCAGCCGTTCGCTTATACATATCACGGCGGTAAAGGCAATCGCGAGCCCTGCCGTCGCACCGACGGCCGTTACAACGGCTTTGGTGACAGAAGCGCATCCTGCTGTTATGAACATCAGCGCCGGGACCGCCGCGTCGACTGCTACCAGCTGCAGCAGCACGCGTGCCTGCCCGCTCTTGTTTGAGCGTGAAAATATCAGCGCGGCAACGCCGATCAGCGCCGCACAAATGACGGTGTATACGGCGACTGCCATGCTTTTGCCCGATACGATATCCCTCAGGAAATAGGCGGCAAGCGATGTGAGCGTGTTTATCCCCAACAGAAGCCAGAACGCGGTCGGGAGCGAGCGATCCTCCCGCCGGATCAGTGTCAGCCAGTCCGTGCCGAGAGCATGGACGAGCAGCATATTATCAGTTATTGCCGCGAGTATCAGTAAAAGAGCGTATTCCTTCATTGATTGTCATCCTCCGGCTCGCCTTCATATTCTCTTGCTTTGCGGACTACGGTCCGAAAAGCCGCAGCAAGGCACACTATCAGTAATAAACCGCCCGGTACTGAGGCGAAGAATTCGATGCCTCCGAAAACGCTCATGCCGTTAAAAGAGCCGTATGCAAGAAGCTCGCGAACCACACCGTATATCAGCAGTGCCAGAGCATAACCGTATCCGGTCGCAAAGGCCCTTGAGATCGAGGTGCTTATTGGGCATCCACCGTAAAGTCTGGCTCTGAGCAGCACCGCAGCGTTTATTCCGACAAGCGGCAGCGCAAAAGAATTCAAAGAGTAAAATTCGGGCGCAAAGTGTTTGAAGCAGGCTGTAAATGCGGCGCAGCAGCATCCGGCTGCGATGAGAAGTGCCAGCGACGAGATTATTCCGCCGAGACGCCGGAATGCCGAGGCTGCGGAAAATACTGCCACGGTAGTCAGAAGGATCGCCACGCCCGTCATTGCGGCGTCGTACGCCGAGTGAACAATGGTAACAGCCGGATAAAGTCCGAAGAGCGAAACGAACAGGGCATTGCTGTCGAGCAGCAGCCTGTCGGGGGAGATCCGAGTATCCTGCACCATTTTCACCTCACTTGTAGTAACGCCCGAATACGGGCTGCATGGTCATTTTTTCGAACAACGGCACAAAGGCATTCACAAGCAGTACGGACAAAACAGCCCCGTCAGGCTCCGCGCAGTAAAGCCGCATTATCATTGTCAGCAGTCCGCATACCGCACCGAAAAATATTTTTCCGTTCCGCGTCATGGGCGTGGTCACGCTGTCATTTATCAGAAACACCCCCGCAAAAACCGCATTTCCCGAAAGAAGCTGAGCAAATGCGTAGGCAAACGGTTCCTCAAGCGACTTGGAGTAACCGAAAAGTGCCGCGCAAAAAACTATCGTGCCGAGATATGCTACGGTGACGTGCGGTGTAACGGTCCGTCTGAACAGCAGATAGATCAGCCCTAACAGCAGCATAAGAGCGGATATGGTGCCGATGCCTCCGCAGACAAATCCGTAAAATTTTTCGGCGACCGATGACACGTCGATCTCGACGCGTTTCAGCGCAGACAACGGTGACTCGGCGAGCAGCCCGTCAAGCAGCTCGGGAGAAATCCGTATATCGAAAGCCGGCAGTTTGGTATACGGCTGTACGAACCGGGTCATGGTTTCGGGAAATGCGACCGTCATCAACCCTATTCCCACGGCCGCAGGGTTGAATACGTTATGCCCGAGACCGCCGTATATCAGTTTCCCGAAAAATACGCCTGCAACGGCTGCCGCGACAGGGTAGTACAGCGGTACCGTGACGGGCAGCAGCAGCCCTGTTATAACGCCGGTAACACATGATGAAAGGTCATGGACGCCATGATTGCCGCGCCGCCGCGTGACGAGCGTGAAGATCAGCTCTGTCGCGATCGCTGACGCTACGGCGATTGCCACTATAACAAACGCCCTCAGTCCGTATACATAACAGCCCCAAACGAACGCGGGCAGGGTTGCCGCAAGTGCGTCAAGCATGCGGACCGGCACGGTAGACGCGCAATGTATGAACGGCGCACCGGTAGGTCTGTTCTCTCTATTCACCGTAACACCTGCCTTCGTTTGCTGATATTTCAGCTTTTATGGACCTCATAAGCTCTGCCAAAGGTATATCGGCGCAGCACTCTGTTGAACAAAGGCCGCAGCCGACACAAAGCGCTATTCCCAGATCCGCACAGCCTTTTATGTCTCCGGCTATCCACCTTGCGCGTATGTGCGTGACCGGCAGCCGCATGGGACAGACGTTTTCACACTGCCCGCAGCGTATACAGTCACGGAGATTCCCGGAGTGCATATGAAATTCGTTCTGTGCGGTTATACAGAATGTGCGCTTGGTTACGACTGAATCGTCGGGAGGATTCATCGTTCCGCTCATCAGCCCGTTTTCGATCACCTGAGTGATATTGTCGTCGCCGTCGCACGCAGCGAGTGCGTCGCGGAAGGATATCCCGAGCGGCACCTGCAGATTGCGGGGGGTACGCAGGCGGTCGCCGTCCACGGTCACAAGTTTGCTGACCATCGGGACGCCGTTCAGAAGCGTGCGGTAGACCGCGCAGCATGTCGCGGCGCTGAAAACGACTGCTTCCGAGTCGATGGGGAGCCGGTTATAAGGCAATTCTATCCTGAAAGCGGCTGCCAGCAGCTGACGTTCATCGCCCTGTGGATACTTGTCCTTCGTAAGCCGGACGTCGATCAGAGTCCTGTTCCTGATATGGTTGATAAGCTCGCACGCCTCGCGGTACATATGTTCGCTGATATAGATATCCGCGTGCTTTACACGCAGGATCTTCATCATGACCTTTATGCCGCTGATTATATCGTGACTGCTTTCTTTCAAAAGCAAGGCGTCCGAAGTACATGCCGGCTCTGAGCCGCAGCAATTGACGAGAAATTTCGTCACTCTTCCCGTGGCAGCTGCGAGCTTTGCCCACACCGGGTATCCGGCACCGCCGAGTCCCGTGAGACCCGACATGCGAATATAATCAATCAGCTCTTCGGGTGAGGCGTCGTGAAGTGTCCCGGTGAACGGGTGGAAAGGTGCGGCACGGTATTCCATATCGTTTTCTATCGTGATCGCTTCTACATCCGCACCGTTCAGTCTGAGCGTGCCGACGTGAGTCACCGTGCCGGATACGGATGAGTGTATATCGCATCCGATCTCGCCTTTGGGACAACGGCCTATGACCTGTCCTACCGCAACGCTGTCGCCGCACTTTACGGTCGGGATCGCCTCCGCGCCTGCATCCTGTCTCATGGGCAGACGGATGATGCGTGCATTTGCAACCGTCATTGTCGGATTACTGAGAGAACGGGTCAGTCGGCTGAGCCTGCGACCGCCGATGAATGAAAGCATTTTTTGGCCTACCCCCGAATAAATGGTCTGTGCGCCGGAGCTTCCGGCGTTGCGATAAATAATCATTGACATTATAGCACCGTTAATGGCTTAAAGCAATAGAGGCGAGACGTTTTTTTACATTTTCAAACTTTGCACGGCTACAGATGCTCCGAAAGTGTGTGCAAATTGTAAACTAATTGTAAACCATGTGTAATCGCGCTTGCAAAGGCGGTGACGTTATGATACAATCAGCTTACCGGCGAGCGCCGGAATAAACTGGAGAAGATGCGATATGGCATTTCTTACGCTTCGCGACATAGGAAAGATCTATGTTTCCGAGGGCAATGTTTCCGTCGGTATAAGAGGCATCAACCTCTCATTTGAACTCGGGGAATTTGTTGCCGTGACCGGTGAATCCGGCTCGGGTAAATCAACGCTGCTGAACGTACTGAGCGGTATGGATTCCTATGAAGAGGGCGAACTTTTCATTGAAGGCAATCCGACTTCCCATTATCTGCCGGAGGATTGGGAGGAATACCGTGAAAAGTACATTTCCTTCATATTTCAGGATTATAACATTATAGACAGCTTCACGGTCCTTCAAAACGTGGAGTTGGCGCTGCTGCATATCGAGAATCCGAGAGAAAGGAGGGCGCGTGCGGTTGAGTTGTTGCGGAGGGTCGGGCTTGAAAAGCACCTGCATCACCGGGGGAGCCGCCTTTCGGGCGGGCAAAAACAGCGTACGGTCATCGCACGAGCGCTTGCAAAGGACAGCCCTGTGATACTTGCTGACGAGCCGACGGGGAATCTCGACAGCCGTACGTCAAAGGAGATAATCGAGCTTCTGCGCGAGGTGTCGGCCGGCAAACTGGTCATAGTCGTTACGCACAGTTTTGATGAACTGGAAGGCTGCGCCACACGTCATATACGGATTTATGACGGTGGGGTAGAGTCCGACCGTTATCTTGCTCCCGCTGCCGCCGCTCCCGCTGAAGATGACGGCAAAGCGCAAGTTTGTGCTCCGGATAAGGCAAAAGGCGGCGAAAAAAAGAAGAGCATACTAAGGCAACTGTATAACGGGCTTATGCTGGGGGCGGTAAGATTCAGGGCACGGCCCAAACTCTCGCTGTTCATGTGTGCGGTGATGCTCATTGCAGTACTGATGGTGACCGGGATAACCGCCGGACAAAGCGGTATTTCAACGCTGCCTCAGAAAAATTATCTCTTTACGCATAAAGACGGAAGAGTGGTGGTTGCGCGCAACGACGGCAAACCTCTCGACGAATCGGAACTGTCACGCATCGCGACGGACACCGGCGCCGATGACATGATGCGTATCGATTACCTCATGGATGTCAAATTGCGCGGGTACACGGTAGACATCATTGACGAAGGGACACGCGCAGATGTCGGCAGACTGCCCCGGAACGCAGGTGAGGTGCTTGCGGAGGTGCCGCTGAGAGATAAGGATATGAGCTTGAATGATCTGGCTCTTTACGACGGACTTCTCGATACGCCGAATATCCAGCTCGTTGGCGCCGTTTACCGGGTGGACAACACAATTGAGCCTCGGCTGCTGATGACTCGTGAGGGCTATGAAGAAATGAAATGGTATCTCTATATGCTCGACCGTACAAATCAGTTCAGTGCCTTTTTCCCGGATGACGGTTCGTTTGAGTTCCCCACACCGGTGAATTTTATGGTTTCAAGGGAGCTGGAGGCGGGTACTTTTGCCGTTATAAATCCCCAGTATCTCGGCAATGCCGACCGAGACTCGTTCATGCTCCAGGCAAAGCTCTCCGTATCGAATTACGGAGGCGGCGATTACTATTACACGGACGTTGTTGCCATCGACACGGTTGTTCCTGAAACAAGTGACAGTGTGACGGTGACACGTATATTCGAAGGCTTTACTCAGGTTGAGGTGCCTTCCGGAATAATGTACGATGAGCATCAGAGTGCCACGCTTGTATTGAGCATTCATGATGTCGGGACATTCGTGACGGAAGATTGCTTTGACAAGGTATACATCCAGTCGTCGCTTTTTTACGGCAGTGACCGCGCGGCGGGCAAGGCTGTAAAAGAACTCAGGGACATGGGTTATGTGGCTGTGCCGTCTTATACTTCGATCAAAGCAGATCAGGGAGAGATGCTCGCAAATCTTATCCTCGGATTCGTTAAGATAGTCAGCTGGCTTATCGGACTTGCATTTATAGCATTGTTTCTCGGGCTGTGTACATCACGGTCGATGCTCGCCGGCGCGGGGGAGATAGCGACGATGCGTTCTATGGGCATACCGGTGAGGGTCATCAGGCTGAGCGTGTACTTCCAGTCGGCAATAGCGTTTGTTGCCGCAATACCGTTAGCCGCGGCGGCGTTCACCGCCATATATCTTGTCCCCGAGACCAATTCCATGTTTGTTTTCCTGCATACCGGGGATTATATCGGCATTTTTGTCGGTATGATGATAGTCGTTGCGCTGCTTTCACGGCGATACACAAAGCGGCTATTTAAGGAAAGCGTCAAAAAGACGCTCAGAGGGGAGACTTTCTGATGATAAGCATTAAGCATATAAGAAGGATATATGACAAAAGTAAGCAGAATGCCGTGGCGGCAGTAAATGACATAAGTCTTGAACTGCCGGAAAAGGGAATGGTCGCCGTGTTCGGAAAGAGCGGATGCGGCAAGACGACGCTGCTCAATCTTATCGGCGGACTTGACCGTCCCGACGGCGGGACCGTATCCGTCTGCGGCGAGGAGATGAAGATCGGTTCGGACGAACTGCGCAATCGCTGTGTGGGATATATTTTCCAGAATTATAACCTTAACCGTGATGTTACCGTTTTTGAAAATGTCGCCGCGGCTCTCAGACTTTGCGGGATGAGTGACGAGAGTGAGATAACACGGCGTGTGAACATAGCTCTCCGATGTGTCGGAATGCTCAATTACAGCAGGAGGCGGCCGGACACGCTTTCCGGCGGTCAGCAGCAGCGTGTGGCGATAGCACGGGCCATAGTCAAAAATCCTCCCGTCATCCTTGCGGACGAACCAACCGGAAACCTTGACGAAAACAATACCATCATGATAATGGATATGCTCAAGTCGATTTCCCGCGAGCATTTGGTCCTGATAGTTACGCATGAGGCGCATCTTGTGGATGCGTATTGCGACAGGGTGATAGAGATAGTCGACGGCCGCGTGGTGTGTGACCGCGAGAACGAAAACGCCGAAGGTCGCACAAAACGGAATTCAAACGACATTTACCTCGGTGAACTTTCGAAAACGGTGTCGGAAACTCCGAACGCGACGGTAGAGTATTACGGTGAGCCCACGGAAAAACTCCGGCTCTGCATTGTCAATGTGAACGGAAAGCTTTATCTCAAAAGCCTTACGCCTTCGCTGCGAGTCATAGATGAGAGCAGTGAGATCACTTTGCATGACGGCGTATTCGAAGAACTTCCGGCAACGGGACGGTCAGGCGCCGTCATCGATACGCATGAGCTCGGTGTGCCGGACGG
>URSI01000027.1 GCA_900550505.1 uncultured Eubacteriales bacterium | reverse complement strand
TGCTGTCCAAGTGATGCTATATCCGCACCCATATCCTCCGAAAGTTTCTCCAGCGCCGTAAACCGGTCAATGAACTTATCCGTAGCACGGGTAAGCGCCTCCTCCGGCTCGACTCCCGCCACCCTCGCAAGGTTCACCGCGGAAAACAGCAGATCGCCTATTTCCTCTTCCACATTTCCGCCCTGAGCGACTGCGCTCATGACCTCCCCGAGTTCTTCTTTCACCTTTGCGGCAGCTTCCTCAGGGCTGTTGAAATCAAACGACGCCTTTTTGCTTTTTGCTCCTACCGCGTCGGCTCTCATCAGCGCAGGAAGTGTCCGAGCCACGCTGCGCATCTTATCCGAAACCGTCTTTCTCCCTTTTGTCGCGGATTTTACCGCGTCCCAGTTGGCAAGAGCTTCGCCGCTCCCCTCGGCAGTTGCAGTGCCGAATACGTGCGGATGACGTATGATCAGCTTGTTGCAAAGCTCGTTGACCACATCATTCATATCATACCGTCCCTCTTCGGAGGATATCTGAGAATGGAGCACCGTCTGCAGCAACACGTCACCCGTCTCCTCGCGAAGCAGTTCCGTGCTGTCAAGGTCAATAGCCTCTGCAAGCTCGTATGTCTCCTCAAGCAGGTCGGCACGTATGCTTGAATGCGTCTGTTCACGATCCCAGGGGCATCCCCGGGGCGAACGAAGCATCCTGACTATCAGCAGCAGATCGTCAAACCCATAGCTGTCCTTTCCCGTCAGATATTCACGCGCAGTATCAAAATCCGCATCCGTAAATGTGGTCATATCAGCTTTACCTTTCTCAGTACGGCACATATTTTCTCACCCTTCGGCAGCATGCGGAGCTCCTTCTCGGGCACTCCCCGCAACAACAACAATACGACAAAATACACGACCGCCGCCACAAGTATCGCCGGAAGCACCGCTGCGGCGTTTGCCGTGCGGACTCCCAACGAGTCACCTATTGCAAGCATAACCAATGTATACACGCACCAGGCACTTACACCGCACGCCGCCGCCGCCGCAAGCGGACGCACAGACAGTGCCACCACCCGAAGCTTTCTGCCGGTTTTCTTTCTCAGAAACCTTGCGTTCATCGCAACGGCTGCCACATAACAGGCCACACTGCTTATCGCCGCACCGTATATGTTTAATGCCTCTATGTTCATCAATATAAGGCCGAGCACCAGCTTTATCCCGGCGCCGCAAAGCACTGACACTATAGTAAACCACTCAAGTCCATAGGACTGCATCAGGGCATTAGTCGTGGAATAAAGCGTTATAAACACTATCCCGACCGCAAGGATCGACAGCGACCTTGAGGCGACATCGAGTGCCGTCACCACGCTCGAATCTGCCGCAGTGCGCACTACCTGAGACATGGTCTCGGCATTGTAAACAAAGGAAATGACCCCGCGCGAGAGCACAAGCATTCCCACCGCACACGGCATCGCGAACACCACGGTGAGTCTCAAAGCCGCGCGCATGGAAGCACGGACTCTCTCATTCTGTTTCAAAGCTATAGCCGCCGCCAACGCGGGCAGTGCGCTCGTAGCTATTGCATAGATGACCGTGGACGGCATATTCGAAAGTGTTACGGCGATATTGCTGTATGTGGAATACATCAATTCCGCCGCCTGTCTGCCGAAAACCGGTTCCAGCAGATTGACTATGGTCATCAGGTCGATAATGTTCGTAAGATAAAGAGCAGCCGCTGTCAGCGATACGGGAACGGTGATGCGAAGCAGCACCGCAAGCGTGCGCACCGTGCTGCGGCTGCGCGGATCACGCAGCTCACAGGGTTCGCGTCCGTGGAGGATGTAACAAGCTATGAGGTACACCGTGCTTATGAGTACTCCCAGCGTTACGCCGCTTATTGCGTACGCTGCCACCACATCCATCGGATATCCCTTATTCATGGCATAGCTTGCTGCGGCGTATCCGCCCACAAGCTTGACGACGGCCTCCGTCAGCTGTGATACCGCCGTAGGCATCATGCTTCTGAGTCCCTGGAAATAACCACGTATTGCCGACACTATGCAGACGAGCATGACCGTAGGCGAGACCATCAGCACCGCACGCGCAGCATCAGGCATATTCGCGGCGGCGGCAAATGAATCCGCTCCGAACATCATTATGAGCGTGCCCGCCGTACCCACACAAAAGAACACCGCAAGCGAAACTCTGAAGATGCGCTCGACCTCATACCGTCTCCCGAGCGCCGACGATTTTGCCACCAGCCGCGACACCGCCACAGGCAGACCAGATGTCGATATAAGGAACAACAGCGCATATATCTGATAGGCGGAGCCGTAATATGCCATGCCTTCGAGCCCTATCAGATTCGTCAGAGGTATTTTCAGCAACGCTCCGATCACTTTTACGATAAGGTTCGACAGCATCAGCAGCAGCGCCCCTGCCGCAAAGCTCTTTTGTTTGTTTATCGCTCCCATTTCAAAAGATCACCGGGCTTTCAGATGAATTCATGCAGCAATGAACCTGCGGGTACGATCTCCTCGCTCATAGGCTCGATAGGAATAAGCTTTCCGAGCAGCACCTGCGTCTTTGCGTAATGTTCGCTGTCGGCAGTAACGGAAGACAGTATCTCCACTGCCTTGTTTCTCAGCACTGCCGGCTCATATTCGAAACAGGTATCCACGACATAATCGGCGTTGCCGGCAAAGGGATATATCCATTTTTTCTCACCTTCGCGCACTCCGTGCCACATTCTCAAGGTGTTTTCCGCCGACGAGGCTCTGTTATAATAGTCGCGCACCAGCCTTCTCACCCTGCGCAGCTCATATTTGGTGAATCCGTACTTCAGGTTGTCCTGAGGATCAAGAAAAACGCGGCAAATCCGGCTTTCGTCCGCATATCGCTCGCATATCAGAGGATTGAGCGCATGAAGGCCTTCGATTATGCACACGCCGCCCGGTTCCATGTCTATTCGGCGCCACTTATTCGAGCGTCGCTTCGCTATAAAATCAAATTCGGGAACATAAACCGCTTCGCCGCGGCACAAGCGCTCAAGCACATGATGCAGGCAGTCAAGGTCAAGACTCTCTATCGTTTCGTGATCCGGCTTGCCGTCAGGACCCAGCGGAGTGTCTTCCCTGTTTTTATAAAAGTCGTCAAGTGATATATGGTACACCGGCTTGCCGGAATCTGCCAGCTTTTTGCTCAGCTTGAGGGTAGTGGTAGTCTTTCCGGCACACGAGGGTCCGGCGACGAGCACGAGCAGCACGGCGGGGTCGGCGCAGACAGACTCGCTTATCCTGTCGAGCATCGCCTCATATCCGCTTTCGCACTTTGCAGCATACTCTTTCAATTGATTGAGATCCATAGGTATTTCCTTTCATTGCCCGGTACGCCCGGCGGCACGGAATCCTGAAGTGTGTCAGACCTTGCCGAGCGCCGTCAGTATCTCCTTTGCCAACGCCCCGTTATCGGAAGCAAGGTACTCGAAGGGATACTTGGGGTTTGCAAATCGCGTGATCAGGTCTCCGTCGACTATCTTTGTCAACGCAGAGGCGCCGACGGCAAATATACTGTGCCGTTCCTCCATCGTCATGACATTATACAGACAATGTTTTCCCGGTTTCGTATATCCGGTATTCTCGGCGTTCCCCACCGTATTTTTCTGGCGGTACAGATAGTAGGGCAGATAGCCTGCCTGCGCGAGCGTGTCGCGCGCATATCGCACGCTGTTTCTCGCTCCGGAGCCCCGGGGGTCATATGCTCCGCTTCCGATAAAGCGTATGGGAGCTGCGTTTTTCACACTCATGGTGTGGACCGTGATGTTTGAATGTGACCGACTCATAACGTCTCCCAGAGAACGTGCAAAGCCATCCTCGGTATCTCCAGGCAGACCTGCTATCAGATCGGTATTGACATCGAAATCGAACGCGGATGCGACATCACAGGCGGCAAAATAGTCCGCAGCCGTATGCTTTCTCCCTATCGCCGCCAATATATTATCATCGGTAGTCTGCGTATTTATGCTTATCCGCGTAACTCCGTTCAGCTGCGCGGCACGAAGTTTTTCCGCCGTGACGGTGTCAGGTCTGCCGCCCTCGAGCGTAAACTCCTTCACCCGGCTCATATCCACCGTTTCGGTCAGATGACCGAGCAGTGAGGCGAGATTTTCCGCATCGAGCACAGTCGGGGTACCGCCTCCTATATACACGCTGACGAGGTTCTTCCCTGAGCCTGATATTACGCCTGCCATCCGCGTTATATCGAGCTTCAGCCTTTCAAGATAATCGGGCAGCAGCGCAAACAGCTTACCCCCGCTGTATGATACAAACGAACAATAGGTGCAGCGGGAAGGGCAGAATGGTATGGCGACATACAATGCGCAATCCCCGTCGCCCAACTCCGAAAACACGCGTTGCTGATACAGCGCTATATCGGCACAAAGTTCGGTTTTTTCCTCCGACACGGCAAAATCGTTTCTGAATATCTCTTTTGCCTCAGGCACGCTCCTTCCGCGGTCGAGGTAATACAGCATTCGTTTTACCGGTCTCAGACCGGTCATGCGCCCCCACGGCATGTCAAAGCCGAATATTTTGCGGCAACAGTTGAGAAACGCACTGCCGGCGCATGACTGCGCCACATATTCATCGTCTGTCTCTCCGAGCATATCCCCGGCGCAAAGCTCGACGTTTGCGCTTGCCCGGGCATCACCGCTTTGCACCGTGCAGCAACATAAAAACCTGCCGTCGCCTCCGGTCAGCACGAAACGTGCCAAAGGCTCACGCTCCGAATGCTTCCCGGCCGATACGGAAAATTTTTCGCCCGGAAAATAAAGAAGGCACAGCATCTGAAAGAAATAGTCGTTCAGACAGCCGGTGCTGTTTGATATTTCAAGTCTCATCCTCAACGGTTCCTCGTGTCATAAATAATGCAAAGCGGTCCGTCGTTCACCACCGTAACCTGCATATCCGCGCCGAAAACCCCGCACTGCACTGGCACCTGTGCCGCGACCTCGTCGACGAACCGTTCGAACATATGCTTTGCCTCGTCGGGAGGTGCTGCGTCCGTACAATCCGGACGCCTGCCATGGGTTGCGTCTCCGCAAAGCGTGAAATTCGGTACGAGCAAAAAACCTGCGCCCGTTTGTGTCGCGGAGCGATCCATCCGACCGCGTTCATCGGGGAATATCCTCAACCCGCAAAGCTTTTCGGCGGCCGTCCGTACATCTTCGATGCGATCTCCGCGCCGCACTCCGACAAAAACCACCGCACCGTCTTCCATAGCCGCCACGCTCACACCGTCAACGGTCATCGAAGCGGAAAGGCAGCGCTGTATCAAAAGTGTCATCCCGCCGAACCTCTCACCACGTCTCTTACTCCGTCAACCCGTTTCAGCCCGTTCATCACCCCGCGCAGATGCTCCACGCCGCTGCTTCTCACAACAGCCACTATCATTCCGTTGCCGTCATTTTCTTTGACCGAAACGGAGGTGACCGCCACCTTCATATCCGTGAGCGCAACGGTGATATCCGCCAATATGCTCGGCTTATAATCCACATATATGCTCAATGCAGCCTCAAACTCGCTGCCGAACGCTCTGTCAAGCGCCTTCGGCGTCCAGCTTGCCACCACCCACCGATCCTTTTCATGCGGATCCTTCAGGCCCTGCATGGCATTGGGACAATCGTATCTGTGTATCGACACGCCGTAACCCCTTGTGATGAACCCGATGATACTGTCGCCGGGCAGAGGGTTACAGCACTTGGCGAATTTTGCCTGACAGCCGCTGACGCTGTCGATGATCACGGAATGCTCCAGTTTTTCGTCACGCTTATCACGGCGGCGCTCCTGCTTGGGCTCTTCCGGTGTCAGCGGACTGACGGTCCGGTCAAACTCGTCCTTGAACTTTGCCGCAAGCTTTGAAACGGAAATTCCGCCGTAACCGATATTGTTATACAGATCGTCAGCCGTAGGCAGCCCTATGCGTGAGCTGACGTTCTTCACTATTTCATTCTTCTGTGCCTCACTGAAGTGACGCCCGTATCGCTTCAGCTCGCGCTCCACCTCATATTTGCCGATCACGATATTCTCGGCCCGCATCTCTTTTTTGAAATACTGCCGTATTTTGTTTCTTGCCTCGCCCGAGCGCACGAGCTTCAGCCAGTCACGGCTGGGGCCCTTCGACGAAGCGGATGTCAGAACTTCGACTATCTGTCCGTTCTGGAGCACATAATCTATCGGCACTATATTTCCGTTGACCTTCGCACCGACCATCTTGTTGCCGACTGCGGAATGTATCGCATAGGCAAAATCTATGCAATTCGAGCCGTTGGGCAGATTGATAACATCGCCCTTGGGCGTGAAAACGAATGTCTCGTCTTCAAACAAATCTATTTTTAGCGGGCGCAGGAATTCGTCCGGGTCGTCCGGATCGCGTTCCGTTTCCAGCAATGTTCGTATCCACTGCAGCTTTTTGTCTATGATCTCGCGCGTCTGCTGTTCTCCGCTCTTATACTTCCAATGCGCGGCGAGACCGTACTCAGCCACGAGGTGCATCTCCTTCGTGCGTATCTGCACCTCAAAGGGGATACCGTCTCTGCCGATAACCGTAGTATGGAGCGAACGGTATCCATTCGGCTTCGGTGTGGAAATATAGTCCTTGAACCGTCCCGGTATGGAGCTGAATCCCTCATGTATCGCGCCGAGCGCCGCATAGCATTCCAATTCGCTGTCAACTATCACTCTGATGGCATAAAAATCGTATATCTCGTCAAAGGACTTGTTCTGATTATACATCTTGCGGTATATCGAGTATACGGACTTGATACGGCCGTCTATACTGTACCCGATATTGTACTCATCCAAGCACTTCTCCACTTTTTGCTGCGCTGTCTGCAAAAAATTCGCGTGCTCGCCGAAGCGCGAATTTATTTCGTTCTGCACCTCCGCGTATCCGATAGGGTCGAGGTATTTCAACGCGAGGTTTTCAAGCTCGGTCTTTATTTTCTGCATACCGAGCCTATGAGCCAGCGGAGCATAAACGTGCATGGTCTCGAGCGCTATCGTGCGCTGTTTGCCCTCACTGCGGAACTCCAGAGTACGCATATTGTGCAGCCTGTCGGCAAGCTTGATGAATATGACGCGCAGATCCTTCGACATCGCAAGAAACATCTTGCGCAGGTTTTCTATGCTCTCGTCCTCTTTCGTTTCAAATGGCAAATTCACCAGCTTCGTCACGCCGTCCACTATTTCAGCAACGTCGTCACCGAATTCACGTCTTATGTTGTTTACACTCGTCTTATCCGAGCAATCCTCGACTGTGTCGTGCAAGAAAGCCGCGCAAATCGAGTCGGTATCCAGCTGCAGCTGTGCGATTATTTCCGCGACGGCAAAGGGATGTATGATATACGGCTCTCCGGATTTGCGCTTCTGACCGTCATGCATTTTTGCCGCATATTCATATGCGCGGGTTATTTTTTCAAGATCGTACCCGGCGTTTGCCGGCAGTTTCTGCAAAAAATCATTTATATCCGCAGCCATCATACCTCTCCTTCCCCGTTTTATCGTTTCGTCTATATATCATCCGACGCACGCACCGCCCCGCAAACGGCGCATTATGCTGCTGTCCTCAAGGTTCACCTTGCCCTCGGAATGTCTGAACCCCACGCTTACTTTTTCATCCTCATACCTGCACTCTATAAGCTGACGTTCCTCAAGCACATCGAGTATTATACGGAGCCTGCAATACCCGATATGTTCGCCGTGGCTCTGAAATCTGACCGCCGCAGCCCTGAGATCCAAAGTATGCACACGTCTGAGCAGTCTGTACACATCTCTGAAATTTTCCACATCGGGCAACCGGACGGGGCGCGAAAACCGCTCCTGATATTCCCTGACTCCTTCCGCCAGTTCCTCAAGAACAGCCCGGCACGGCCTGATATCCCGCACCAGCATCTGCACCGCGGAAACGCCGTTATACTCGTTTTCCTCCATGGTAAACATCACGTCACACTTTTCGCCTCTTATGTACGGAAAAGATGACGTCTCCTCATTAAAGCACATCGCCGTCACGGGTCCCTGAGGCGCCTTGAATATGAGCTTTGTATGCTTGCCACCCGATACCGGCACCACCGAATCGATGCACACATCTCTGACTATCAGCATCGGGGCAGGATTTTGTTGTCCGAACGGCTCGAGCCTCTCCAGCTCGCGCACCTGTTTGAGCGTTACTTCATCAAGTGTAGCTTCGGCGTCCGCCTCAATGACCATAGCTTGACTGCGATCCAGCCTGCCGCGTGCATATTCGTTGATTGCCGTACGAAAGCGGTCCAGCTTTTCCCGTTCTATCCCGAGCCCAGCCGCCAGTTCATGGCCGCCGTATTCCTCAAGCACATCGGCACAATGAGCAAGCGCCTCGACAAGGTTGAATCCCTTTATGCTCCGTCCGCTTCCTTTGCCCTTTTCTCCGTCAAATGAGATCAATATTGCCGGCGAATGATACCGTTCACTCAGACGTGACGCCACTATACCTATCACGCCCTGATGCCAGCCCTCGGAGCCCAGAATGATCACATCATCATTCTGCACACCCATGTCGTCTATCATCCTGACTGCCTGCGCGAATATCTCGCTCTCCGTCCGCTGTCTCAGCCTGTTCGCCTCGCAAAGTTCGGAGGCTATCAATCGCGCACGCCTTTCGTCCGTTTCCAACAGCAGTTCCACGGCAGACGCCGCACTGCCCAGCCTGCCGGCTGCATTTATTCGCGGAGCGATAACAAAGCCCACAGACGTTGAATTGAGCTTTCGTACCGGCTGTGAGTTTTTTATCAGTCCGGCGCACTCCATCAAAGCGCGGAGCCCCACATTATGCGTCCCGGCAATCGCCGCGATACCATCTGAGATTATACGGCGGTTCTCATCGATCACCGGCATTACGTCCGCAACGGTGCCCAAAGCCACAAGCTCTCCGTATTGGTTGCAAACTGCCTCATCGTCTCCTTCAAGCGCACATACCAGTTTAAACACGACCCCCACTCCGGCAAGATTACGGAACGGGTAACAACTGTCGGGTCTGTGAGGATCGATGACTGCTTCCGCCTCCGGAAGGTCGGGACGACAGGAATGGTGATCCGTCACTATGACGGAAAGTCCGAGCGATCTCGCGTATGCGACCTCGTGCACTGCCGTGATCCCCGTATCGACCGTTATGAGCAGATCCGACTCCTTGGCTATATTCTCTATTGCACCGATGTTCAGTCCATAACCTTCGGTCATGCGTTCCGGTATAAAATAGCTGCACTTTAGTCCGCGGTCGCTCAAATACCTGTATAACAGCGTAGTCGCGGTGACACCGTCAACGTCATAGTCGCCATACACGCAAACGCGTTCGCCGCGTTCAAGCGCCGTATTTATCCTTGCCACTGCCCTATCCATATCGGGCAGCAAAAACGGATCATGAAAATCAGCTCCGGAATCAAGAAATGCTCTTGCCTTTTCAGGCGTGTCCTGACCTCTCACGCACAGCAACCGAGCCGTCAATCTGCTTATGCCGAGCTGACGCGCCAACGCATGTGCCGCGTTATCGTCGCAGCTGTGTATTTTCCAGACTCCGTGCTTCATCTGCCGTGCTCCCGTTATACTGTGTTCGGAGCGCTCAATCCCGGCGCACCGAAGTGATGATAAGTTTTCTATAAAAAAATGTATGACGCCCCGTTGCCAGATACAGCGCCAACACGCTTGCCGGTACCGATGCCGCCGCCATTACCGCAGATGTCACCACACCGTACGAGCTTACAGCCAGCCAAGTGGCCGCAGCAATAACAACAGGAATGCTCCAGAGCAACACACGAACCAGATTAAAGCTCCGGCTTTCAAGGCTCACCGTATCGCCCGCCTCGGCTCCCACAGGGTTTGACGCCACCCGTTCCCGCCGACGTGAATGAACGCATGCCTCACACGCAGGCGCATTGTACTCCTCGCCCTCGCGCGGCAAGCATTCAGAGCATCTGCGTCCCTCCATAAGCACCACAAGCGCCCTGCCGCTGTCTTTCATCCAGCTTATATCGCCGTTTATAATCCTCGTCGCTTCCTCCTGCGTCAGCTTTGCGGATATTTTATTGCATAAACCGTTGATTTTGCTTTTTTTCTCTAAACGCACAAAACCTGCGTCTTTGTTATAGCAGCGTATGCGGAATTTTTCACGGTTGTTTACTCCGTCGATTTTCTCTTTCAGCACGCTGTCATACACATTGTCAAAATACAGGCTTCGTATAAAATATTTGCCCTCCGGTCCCGTATAATAGGCAAGAAAATTCTGAGGGGAGTGATCGAGATGAAGTTCAACGTTCTGCGCAGCAAAATCTCCGCTCCCGCTGTTTTTATTTCCGTTTTTCCCTTCTGACCGGTATTTTTACCGGTCATTTTTTTTGGCCATTATCCACCCTTCCGTCAGCAATAAACATCACATAGATCAGCGCAAAAGAAAGAGAGGAACTGTCACATGAAGAAAAACCTTGGACAAGACGCCATCTACGACGCCCGGGAGCTGGGTGTTCCCCGGATGCTGGTGCTGGGCCTGCAGCACCTGTTCGCCATGTTCGGCGCCACCGTGCTGGTGCCCATCCTGGTCACCAAGTACGGTC
>URSI01000026.1 GCA_900550505.1 uncultured Eubacteriales bacterium | reverse complement strand
TTGCCCTTATGCACTTTTCCGGGATAAAGGCGTAGGTGTAATTGCTCATGCTGCTGTCGGTGGGCGAGTATATGCGTGATATCTTTACGAAATCCTCACCGTCGTCCGATACGAGGATATCGACATATGTGGGGCATACTATCCCCGTCTGTATGCGGCTGAACACGGAGAGTGCGATCTTTGCTATGTCGTCCCGCACTTCTCCGAGATCTACGGTGACGGTCAACGCTTCGCTGCCGGCAAAGCCGACCCAGTGACCGCTTTCATAGTGACTTCCTATCGTACTGCCGTCGGTGAGCTTGCTGCCGTCGTCCGGGTAGCGCTCAGTGTCGGCAGGGCGAGAAAGTTTATATGACGAGCCCTTTGAAATAATATTGAGCGGCAGTGAGAGATCCGGCGCAGAGGTGGTGACGGATGACAATGCCGCTACGATATCGGCATCGGTAGTGCCGTCCGCCTCGTATGCGGCGCCCGTATCTTCGAGCGAGTGGTCGGTGTCGCCCTCGACGTCCGCATACACGGTCAATTCGTCGAGAAACACCCACGCAGACGCGGAAGATATGATGAACCGGATGTATCGTGCACTTATGTAATCGTCTTTTTCAAGCACCGCGCGCTGTGTTGTGCCTTCCTCGTATGCGGGCTTCACGCACATACCGATTCGGTCCCAGTCTTCGCCGTCGTTTGAGACCTGTACGGCTATCGAAGAGGGCGCGGCGATGCCGGCGACCGACACGGCAAGGTAGCCCGCCTCAAATGCGTACAGCCTGTCGTTCGTTTCTCCCAGATCGATTATGACCGACAGCGATGGTATGTTGAAGCCGGCAAACCTTTCGTCGCTGTATGAGCCCGATTCGGTAACCGTTACTCCGTCCGTCAGCTCGGCTCCGTAGGAGTCGGGATAAATATCGGAGGCCGCCTGTGACACGGTATAGCTTTTTCCCGTGCTCACAGGTGTGCGGTAGGTTTTCCCCACCACTGTCCCAGAGGTGTCTTCAGAAGTGTCGCCGGTGCTCTCCGTAAGCGAGCCCGAGACGTCGGTATCGCCTCCGCACGCCGAAAGGAGCGGTAGGAGCAATGCGCCCGCTAAAATCAGCGTAACAAGGCGAAGCAGCCGTTTTACTGTCATGCTTGTTTCCTCCTTTGATGATGGTTTACGGTTTAAGCTCAGTGTTATTCATGGCAATGCTGCGGGATCGTACGTCGCAGTTTACGGCTCGCACCAGTTTTCCGCACGGTGTACGGCTTTCTCCCATCCCCGGAGCAGCTCTGAGCGTGATTCACGGGATATGGACGGGACAAAAGTGCTTTCCACCTGCCACTTTGATTTCAGGTCATGTATGTTTTCGAAAAGGCCCGAGCCCAGCCCTGCGAGCATCGCCGCACCGAGCGCGGTCGTTTCCGTGTTCGGCGGTCTGTGTATCCTGAGACCGCTGATGTCCGCCTGAAGCTGCATGAGAAGTCCGTTTGCCGAAGCGCCGCCGTCTGTTTTCATTTCGGTAACGCTCAGCGCCGATTCGATCTGCATCAGCGAAACCACGTCGTTGATCTGAAAGGCTATCGCTTCGAGCGCAGCTCGTGCCAGATGCGCTTTTGAGCTTCCGCGCGTCAACCCCACTATCGTTCCGCGCGCATACGAGTCCCAATACGGCGCGCCGAGCCCAACGAAAGCCGGTACGATGTAGACGCCGCCGGTATCGTTAACGCTGCGGGCAAGCGCTTCGCAGTCCGCGCTTTTGCTGAAGAAACCCATTTCGTCACGCAGCCATTCGATCAGCGCACCGGCTATAAATACGCTGCCTTCCAGCGCGTAGACAGGTTTTTCACCGTCGAGCCGCCATGCGAGCGTCGTTACAAGTCCACGTGTCGAGCGGCACGCGACTTCACCCGTATTCATGAGAAGAAATGCGCCGGTACCGTAAGTGGTTTTCGTTTCGCCCGGCTCAAAGCAGCATTGGCCAAACAAAGCCGCCTGCTGATCGCCGGCACATCCCGTGATCGGTATGTCCCTGCCGCAGATATGCGCGCGCCCGAAATCCCCGTTGCAGGGGAGCACCTCGGGGAGCATGCACGGAGGGATGTCAAAAAGCTCGAGCAGTTCTTTGTCCCAGCAGCCCGTGTTGATGTTGTAAAGCATCGTGCGGGAAGCATTGGTCACGTCGGTGGCGTGTACGCGGCCACCGGTGAGTTTCCAAATTATCCAGGTGTCTACGGTGCCGAAAAGCAGCTCGCCGCGTCTTGCCTTTTCTCTTGCTCCCGGCACATTGTCCAGCAGCCAGCGGAGCTTTGATGCGGAAAAATACGGGTTTACCGTGAGCCCCGTTTTGCGCCTTATCATGTCGGCATGACCGTCGGCTATCAGTGAATCGCAGAACTCCGCGGTTCTGCGGCATTGCCACACTATGGCGTTGGCTATCGGCCGCGAGGTGTTCCTGTCCCATACGACCACAGTTTCACGCTGATTGGTTATCCCTATCGCATGGATGTAGGGGAGAAAGTCGCCCTGCGACAGTACTGCTCTGATACTTTGTTCCACGGCGGAAAAAAGCTCGTCCGGGTCGTGTTCGACCCAGCCGGGCAAGGGATATATTTGCTTTATCGGGATCTTGCATGAAGCCGTCTCGGTCGTGCCGTCAAAGATTATGGCACGCGCCGATGTCGTCCCGGAGTCTATTGAAAGGATATATTTCACCGGTTTGACCTCCGCCTGCGGATTTCACCGCTACATTATATCAAATTGCTGAAAAAATTACAAGGGGTCGTTAAAAAAAACAAAAATCCTATTGAAACCGTGATTCGGCTGTGCTATAATGCCGAAAGAAAACCCGTAGGGTGAAAAACAAAACCGGAGGTCATAGAAAATGGCTAAAATGAAAGTCGGTATCATTGGTTGCGGTACCATAGCCAACAGCGCACATATTCCCGCTTATCTGAAGAACGAAGATGTAGAGATCAAGTATTTCTGCGACATCATTCCCGAGAGAGCCAAGGCTGCAGTTGAGAAGTACGGCTGCGGGATCGCGGTAGTGGATTATAAGGACATCCTTGCTGACGATGAGGTCGAGGCTGTTTCCGTCTGTACGCCGAACAAGATGCACTCGATCATTTCCATCGACTGCCTGAAAGCCGGCAAGAACGTGCTTTGCGAGAAGCCGGCTGCACGCGTTTATTCCGAGGCGCTCGAGATGCAGAAGGCACAGCATGAGAGTGGAAAAGTTCTCAATATCGGTGTTGTCAACCGTTTCAACGGCGCTGTCAACAAGATAAGAAAAATGATCGCCGACGGCGAGCTCGGCGAGGTTTATCACGTATACGTCAGCTTCCGGTCTCACCGTTCCATCCCGGGTCTGGGCGGTGCTTTCACCACGAAGGCCATTGCCGGCGGCGGTACGCTGATCGACTGGGGCGTGCATTACCTCGATATCGTCATGTACTGCATGAACGATCCGAAGCCGCTTACGGTTTCCGCCAAGGCGTTCTGCAAGCTCGGCGTAGACATGAAGAATTACGTTTACGAGTCCATGTGGGCGGAGAACACGAAGGATCTCAACGGAACATACGATGTTGACGATTCTGTCACGGGCTTTGTCCGCACCGAGGGACCGACGATCACCTTCAACGGTGCGTGGGCACAGAATATCGGTATCGGCGAGTCTTACATAGACTTCCTCGGCACGAAAGCCGGCATTCGTCTGAACTACGGCGGCGACTTTACCGTATGGTCGACCGCTGACGGCAAGCTGATAAGCTACAAGCCCGAGTTTGAGGGAGGTAACCACTTCCAGACCGAGATAGACAGCTTTATCCGCTGCATCCGTACCGGCGAGAAGCTTCCGAGCCATATCGATACCGTCATCATCACTGCAAAGATGATGCAAGCGATGTATGATTCTTCCGACGCCGGCAGAGAGATAGTGCTCTGATCTGAGTTTATCGACACCACAAGGCATGGCGCCGCCCGGAAAAACCGGGCGGCGCTTGGGTTTTGAACGGGGCATGACAAAAGCAAGTCGGTGTTGACTTTTGTCGCCGGCGGTACTATAATAACGGTGCCTGTCAGATGCGGGCACGGGCGGTGACAGCTGTCGGACGTGCGCTCAGACGGGCAATGAGGTTTACCGGAGGTGGCATATGCTGACCTTTTTGTACGGTGTCGCGGGATTTTTTGCCGCGCTTGCGGCGGCAATGCTGAGCGCGTTCGTTTCACGTGTATTGTCTGCGCGTGGCACTTCGCTGGCAGCCGTATCGATGATGAGGCAGCTGCTCAACGTGCTCGTGCTTACGGCGGCTTATTTCGTTGCGGATGCGTTGGAAATATCCGTTGTGGCAGTGCTGGTCGGGGCGGCGTTGGGCTTGACGGTGCCGCTTATATACCTGACCTTCCGCTCGATTCGCGGAGGAAAGAAGGAGGAGAGAAAAGATGGGTGAACCTTCTGAGGTGCTGATACCCATTTTCGGCGTGTTGGATGTCACGGGCGAGGTCGTGATGATGTGGGTGATACTGCTGATACTTTTGGTGATATCACTCGTGGTCAGAGCGTCTTTGAAGGAGCGCCCGGGCAGATTCCAGAACATGATCGAGACCGGGATAGAGGCGCTTCACGGATTTTTTGAGGGCGTTATCGGCGATAAAGCGAGAAAGTATTTTGCGTTTCTTGCCACGCTGTTCATATTCATAATACTGTCGAATTATTCGGGGCTGGTGCCCGGGGTTGGGCTTACAAAGTACATCAGCGCGCCTACGTCGTCGCTTTCCGTAACGGGCGGGCTCGGTGTAGTCACTTTTGTGTTTCTTCAGGTGGCGGGGCTGAGGTGCGGCGTGAAGCATTATTTCAAACGTTTTGTGACACCTGCCGTGTTTATGCTGCCCATATTGCTGCTGGACGAATTTATAAAACCGGCATCTTTGGCGTTGAGGCTTTTCGGCAATATTTTCGGCGAAGAGACCGTTACCGAGCAGCTGTATGAGCTGCTGCCGATAGGTGCGCCGGTGCTGATGATGGTGCTCAGTCTTCTTTTTTGCGCCATACAAGCCGTTGTGTTCACAATGTTGACATCGATCTATCTTGACGAAGTCACCGAAACAGAATAAAACCGACAAGGAGTCAAAATCAATGGAAAATCAGGGTCTTATCGCGCTGGCGGCCGCTATTGCCGTCGCCGTCTCAACAACGTGTCCCGCTATCGCGCAGGGCATGACCGCAAAAGCAGCCATGGAGAGCATTGCAAGGCAGCCCGACGCGGCGAAGGATATTCGTTCGTCGCTGATCATATCGCTTGCCCTCATGGAGGCTCTGACCATTTACGGATTGCTGATAGCCTTTATGCTCGTCGCAAAGGTGTAATGAACGGTACGGCGGGTGCCGGCGGGTATTGTGACTTTTGAACGTGCTGTCTGAAAGGCAAGGAAAATGACTATACAGATATCTGTAGTGCTGTGGACTGTAATATGCTTTTGTCTGGCGATGCTAATACTTGACAAGCTGCTTTTCAAGCCGTTGTTTGCGGTAATGGATAAGCGCAACGCGAGGATAGCCGCGGCTGGTGTTGCCGCGCGCGAACAGGAGCGTGCGCGGGAGGAGCACCGGGAGGCTGCCCGTCTCGCAGCAGAAGAGGCGCTTGCGGACAGGAGACGCCAGGCAAGAGAGGCGCTTGACAAAGCGGAACATGAGGCGGCTGCGGCGCTTCAGGCGGAGCGTGAGCTTTGCCGTTCGAGGATAATTGAAAGAGAGTCGGAGCTCGCTTCCGAAAGTGATGCGCTCGAGACCGAGCTTGAAAAAGGTATCGAGTCGCTGGCGGAGGCGTTTGCCGAGAGAATAGTGTCATAATATGGATACATTGCTGCATTTTATTTATGCGCTCGTAAATGTCGCTATCGTGGCGGTCATAGCGGTCGTTTTCGGACGCCGCACGGTGACGCGCATATTTTCTTCGCACCGCGGGCGCATTGAGGAAGGTCTTGACAGAGCTGAAAGGCTTGAGACGGAACCAGATCCTGCCGGAGCGCAGACTGTGTGCGAAAACCCGGAGCCTGACAGTAGTGCCGACGATACTGTTGAGTCAGAACTGGCTCAGATCAACGCTGCACGTGACGAGGAGCTGGAACGTATACGGGCGAAGCTCGAGCGGGATACTGCCGTTATGCGTGTAAAGATGCTCGAATCAGTCAGGCGCAAGGCGATAGTTTCGCTCCACCGCCGTGCCGCGGAGCTCATAGCGTCGGAGCCGTATATCAGAAGGTTGGATGAAAAGGAAAGCGAAATAGCAGACAGTATCCTTTCGCGCATACGCGTGACACCGGGCGATATGGCGTATCTGAAAAAGCATGGGGTGCTTTACGTTACGCTCACCTCTGCGCATGAACTGGCGACGGAGACGGTGGAGCGGATCGGTAACCGTGTTACGGAGATGCTCGGCAGGATAGGTGGGCATCCGTCGTACTGGGTGAAGGTCGACGAGTCGCTTGTTGGCGGCATGCAGCTCAGGATAGGAGACACGGTATACGACTGCACTGCGGCAAATGAGATATATCACCTGGGGCTGCGTATAGCAAAGCGTCAGCCGGACGAGAAGGCGGATGCAGCGCGGCTCATCGCCGATATCACTCAGGATGTTGAGGTCTCCGAGCGAATGGTCGACGTGTATCAGGTCGGGCGTGTCATAAATGTTTCCGACGGTATATGCTGGCTCGACGGACTTTCCGACATCATGTACGGCGAAGTCGTCGAATTTCAGTGCGGAGAGCGCGGCATGGTGCTGGATATAGATTCGGACAGGATAGGCTGCGTCGTTTTCGGAAAATATGAGCACATAGAAAGCGGCACGAGAGTGCGCCGCGCGGGCAGGATAGCGAGCGTGCCGGTGGGTGAAAAGCTGCTGGGAAGAGTTCTGGACCCGCAGGGAAACCCGCTTGACGGCAAAGGACGCATTTGGGGCGCCGCGAAACGGCCGATAGAATTCCCCGCACCGGCCATACCGGATCGTAAGCCGGTCAGCGTGCCGCTGCATACCGGTATAAAGGCGATAGATGCGCTGGTTCCGATAGGGCGCGGTCAGCGTGAGCTCATTATCGGCGACCGCCAGACCGGCAAGACTTCAATAGCCACGGACGCGATAATCAATCAGAAGGGCAAGGGCGTCATTTGCATTTATGTGGCGATAGGACAGAAGGACGCTTCGCTCGCCGAGCTTGTGGCAAAGCTTGAAAGCTGCGGAGCCATGGAGTATACCACGATAGTCAGCGCCCCTGCGTCGAGTTCCGCGTCTGTGCAGTATATCGCGCCGTACGCCGGCACGGCGATGGGCGAATACTTCATGTATTCGGGCAGGGACGTGCTGATAGTTTACGACGATCTGTCAAAGCACGCAGTGGCATACCGTGAGCTTTCGCTGCTGCTTCACCGTCCGTCCGGACGTGAGGCATATCCGGGCGACATATTTTACCTTCATTCCAGGCTGCTGGAGCGCAGTGCTCGTCTCTCGGAGGAGGCGGGCGGCGGATCCATGACGGCGCTTCCGATAATAGAAACGCAGGCGGGCGACATTTCTGCATATATCCCCACAAACGTGATCTCAATAACGGACGGTCAGATATTTCTTGATACCGATCTGTTCCATGAGGGACAGCGTCCGGCTGTGGATGTGGGACTTTCGGTATCGCGAGTCGGCGGTGCTGCTCAGACGAAGTTGATGAAATATGTCAGTTCGAGCCTCAGGGTGAGGCTGGCGCAGTACAGAGAGCTTTCGGCGTTTGCGCAGTTCGGCTCCGATCTTGATGAGTCTACGGCCAAGGTACTTGACTCGGGACGGCGTATGACGGCGGCGCTCAGACAGTCCCGGTATGCTCCGATCTCCGACGAGAGACAGGCGCTGCTGCTGGCGGCTGTTTCTGCCGGTTATGCGGACGGTGCTCCCGTGGAGGATATAGAGAACGGCGAGTATGAAAAAAAGCTGTTCGCGTTTTTTGAGGAAAACTACGCCCCGCTGCTGCGGACACTTTCGCTCGGCGCAAAACCGGACGACGCCTTTAAAGCGGAGCTTGACGCGGCGCTTGAGCGATTTGCGAAAGGATATGTAGGAGATGGAGAGCCCGCGTGAGCTGAAAAGAAGGCTTGCCAGCATTCGTACCACGGGGCAGCTTGCGGGCGCGATGCGCACGGTCGCTTCGGCCAGATATTCGAGGCTGTCGGCGCTGTCGGGTCCGTATGCGGAATACGTCAAGGCGCTTGAAAGTATGTGTATGCGTCTGGGTTTGACGGATGACACCGGCGAAAGCTGCGGCGAAGTCCCGGAGTGCTGGGTGCTTGTAGGGGCCGACAGAGGGCTTTGCGGAGCTTATAATTCGGAGCTTTTCTCGTATTTTGACCGTGAATACGAAAAATGCGCCGTGCGTCCGCTCGTCGCCGTGTCCGGGAAGATGGCACGCGCACACTGTGCGGCGAAGGGGATAGAAACGGCGGCGGTGTTTTCGTTTTCGGCTCTTCCGACATATCAGGAGGCCGCGAAGGCGGCCGATGTCCTGAGCGGTCTTTGCGATTCGGGTCGTGTCGGCTGTGTAAGGCTGGTGAGGCAGCGGCCGGTGAATATGATGCTGCAGGTGCCGGAGACGGTGATGCTTTGCACCTGTGCAAGGACGGTGCCGCCCGCGGAGACGGAGGGCGGTTATTACTGTATGCCGGATGCCGGTGCAATAGCCGGCGCGCTGAGCGCAGCGCGGGTCAGGTGCGGGATGTACGCGCTGATGCTCGAGTGTTCGGAGGGCGCGGCAGCGGCTACGGTGATGGCGATGCGCCAGGCATCCGATAATGCGTCCAAGACTGCCGAGGCGCTCAAGCTGAAGATAAATCGGCTTCGTCAGAGCCGGGTCACGGCGGAGGTGCTGGAGACCTCGTCAGCAGGTGACGGTGAGGGGTGGTAACCATGGCGGAAGAGATAAAAGGGATAATAGTGCGTATAAAGGGTCCCGTGGTGGATATACGCTTTGAGCAGGGCAGCGCGCTGCCTGATATTTTTCATGCGATAGAGGTAGGCTCCGAAAGCAGGCGCTTTATGCTGGAGGTGCTCCAGCATCTCGGCAACGGCGAAGTCAGGTGTATTTCGATGCATCCCACGGACGGTATGTCAAGAGGAATGACAGCCGTATCGCTCGGGCGTCCCATATCGGTGCCGGTCGGTGAATGCACGCTGGGCAGGATGATAAACGTGACCGGCGAGCCGATCGACTGCGAGGGCGCGATAGATGCCGAGGAGCTGTGGCCGATACATCATGCTTCGCCGCCTTTTACAGAGATAGTGCCGGCGAGCGAGCTGTTTGAGACGGGTATAAAGGTCATAGACCTTATGACTCCGTATGCGAAAGGCAGCAAGATAGGGCTTTTCGGCGGCGCGGGTGTCGGCAAGACCGTCCTGATAATGGAGCTGATACGCAATATAGCGTTCCAGCATGACGGGTATTCCGTGTTTGCGGGCGTCGGCGAGCGTTCCCGAGAGGGAAACGACCTGTGGCAGGATATGAAGCAGTCGGGCGTTATCGACAAGACGGCTCTTGTTTTCGGGCAGATGAACGAGCCTGCGGGCGCGAGACTGCGTGTTCCGCTTGCGGGACTGACTATCTCCGAGTATTTCAGGGAGCATTCGCATAAAGACGTGCTGTTGTTCATAGACAATATATTCAGGTTCACTCAGGCAGGCTCGGAGGTGTCTGCGCTGCTGGGACGTATGCCTTCCGCCGTGGGTTATCAGCCTACGCTTGCAACGGAAATGGGCAAGCTTCAGGAGAGGATTGTTTCGACGAAGAACGGCTCGATAACGTCGGTGCAGGCGATATACGTACCTGCGGACGACCTGACGGACCCTGCGCCGGCTGCGGCTTTTTCGCATCTGGATGCCACGACGGTGCTGTCGCGTTCAATTGTCGAACAGGGCATATATCCGGCGGTCGACCCGCTTGAGTCCAGCTCGCGGATACTGACTCCCGATGTTGTAGGCGAGCGGCACTACCGCGCCGCCAAGGAGGTCGGCAGCGTATTGCAGCGTTACAAAGAGCTGATGGACATAATCGCTATCCTCGGTATAGACGAGCTTTCACAGGAGGACCGCACCACGGTCAACCGCGCACGACGGCTTCAGCGTTTTATGAGCCAGCCGTTCCACGTGGCGGAAAAGTTCACCGGTATGAAGGGCGCGTATGTGAGCGTTGAGGACACCATCAAGGGATGCGAGGCGATATTGGGCGGCGACTGTGACGACGTACCGGAGCAGAACTTCCTCATGTGCGGGCGCATAGAGGAGGCCGTGGCGAAATGACATTGGAAATAGTGACCCCGGGCGGGACGAGATCGGTAGCCGACTGTACCTCCATAAGACTTTACACATCCGCGGGAACTCCGGGCTGGGTGGGTTTCAGAAACGGGTGCGCCCGCACGGCAGTGGTCCTTTCCGCCGGAAAAGTAGCGGCATACCGTAACGATTCGTGCGTTTTTGCAGCGAATTGTGACGGGGTCGCCACTGCGGAGGATGACGGTGTCACGCTTTTGACCGACGGTTTTGAAGAGACCGGCTGACGTGTGCGGACCGACGGTCTGATATGAAACAAAATATCCGCTGTTTTGCTACAGCGGATATTTTTTGTCTGATTCGTTTTTACGGTTCGAGGAATTCGCGGCGGTAATCGAGATGAAAACTTTCCGCAAGCTTCCGCAGGCCGGCGTCACCGATAAAATTCACACGTTGCCGGCCAGCGGTGAGCATATACACCTGTGCGGCCTTTTCGGCTGTTTCTATCAGACCGAATGTCTCATCCATTGTGCGCCCGGTTCCGTATATCCCGTGCAATGCCCAGATCACCAGACGAAAATGCAGGAGCTTTTGGGCAGTCGCGCGGCCTATCGCCTCGGTGCCGCACGGCATCCACGGCAGCGCCCCGACGCCTTCGGGA
>URSI01000025.1 GCA_900550505.1 uncultured Eubacteriales bacterium | reverse complement strand
GGTAAAGCCGGCGCTCCGGGGCAGCCGGAACGTTCTGCACGCTGGATACGGGGGTATGAAATTGAAAACGATAACGGTCAACGCTTCAAGAAAATACGATGTGGTCATAGGCAAAGGCTGCCTTTCCGACGCCGGAGAAATGCTTGCGGAACGGCACAGCCCGTGCCGTATAATGCTCGTAGCGGACGACAGGGTGGATGCGATCTGGGCTCAGACCGCACTGCGTTCGCTTGCGGATGCGGGATTTGAGGTCTCGCGCTTTGTGTTCCGTCACGGAGAAGGTTCCAAAAACCCCAAAACTCTCGCGCGTCTTTGGGAAACGATGGCAAACAGCCGTCTTACCCGCTCCGATATGGCAGCGGCACTGGGCGGAGGAGTGACCGGAGACCTTACCGGATTTGCCGCGTCGACATTTCTCCGCGGAATCGAATATATACAGCTGCCCACCTCGCTGCTTGCGATGGTCGATTCTTCGGTAGGCGGCAAAACGGCCGTGGATCTTGCCGCCGGTAAAAACCTTGCGGGTACCTTCTGGCAGCCGTCTCTCGTGGTTTGCGACACTGAAACGCTCTCGACGCTTCCCGACGATATCAGATCGGACGGTATGGCGGAAGTGATAAAGTACGGTATGATCAACCGCCCCGAGATTCTGAATGCGCTTGAAAACGGCTGCGATGACGAAGAGCTGGTAGCAATGTGCGTGGACGATAAGCGCGTTCTCGTGGAATACGACGAGCACGACCGCGGCTCGCGCGCGCTGCTCAATTTCGGGCATACCGTCGGGCACGCCGTCGAGCGCTGTTCGGGCTATAACATCACACACGGCAATGCGGTGGCCATAGGCATGGCGGTGATCACCCGCAGCGCCGCAAAAGCCGGTATCTGCCCGCGTGAGCTTCCGTCAAGACTTGAAAAGCTGCTTGCGGCTTACGGGCTTCCGACAAGCTGCCCGTACGGCGCAGACGAACTGGCGGACGCCGCCATGAACGACAAAAAAGCATCGGGCAGTACCATAACCCTGATAATGCCGTATGATGCCGGAGATTCGCGGCTTTATAAGACCGATATTTCCGGGCTGAAAGAAATAATCGAAGCGGGGCTTTAAAATATGGATATAACACTTGACCGACCGACACCTCCGCGCACCGTTGCGGCAATGCCGTCAAAATCAGGCGTTCACCGGGTCCTCATATGCGCGGCACTTGCGGACGCGCCGACAACGGTGGTCTGCGGCAGCGAGAGCCTCGACACCGCAGCCACAGCCCGTTGCCTTCGTGCGCTCGGGGCGGGAGTGACATTCTCCCGCGGCGCATATCAGGTAGACCCGATACACATCCCGGCTGCAACCGCGGTGCTCGACTGCGGAGAATCCGGCAGTACGCTAAGATTTCTGCTGCCGCTTGCGGCGGCGCTCGGCTGCCGCACCGAATTCAGGCTGAGCGGCAGGCTCGGCAGCCGTCCCATATCCCAGCTTTCTGCAGCTCTCGAGCGGCACGGCGCACGAATAACGCACAACGGCGACACGATATGCTGTGAGGGTGCCGTCAAAGCAGGCCCCGACGGGTTCACGGTCGACGGGAGCGTGTCGTCCCAGTTCGTCAGCGGCATGCTTTTCGCCTGTGTCGTCTGCGGCGGAAAAGTGACCGTAACGGGCAAAGCGGAGAGTCTGCCGTATATAGAGCTGACGCTCGATACGCTGAAGCTTTTCGGCGCGGTCCCCGAAAGACGTGAAGCCCATGTCATCACTCCGAACGCACCGCATCCGCTCGTGACGCCCGGCACCGTGCGTGTGGAGGGAGACTGGTCGAATGCCGCGTTTTTTCTTGTTGCCGGTGCCATAGGAAGTTCGCCCGTTACCGTGACCGGGCTCGACCCGGACAGCCGTCAGGGCGACAGGGCGATCGTAACGGTGCTCCGCTCGATGGGCGCAAAGCTCGAAGTCGGTCCCAGCGGGGCGACAGCTTACCCGTCGCAGCTCAGCGGTACGATAATAGACGCCTCGGACATACCGGACCTTGTTCCGGTGCTCTCGGTGGCAGCCGCGGCGGCATCAGGCACTACGGTGATAAAAGGAGCCGGCAGACTCAGGCTCAAGGAGAGCGACCGCCTGAGCACCACAGCCGCCATGCTCGGTTCGCTCGGAGGCAGGATCACCGTGGCCGACGACGGGCTCGTGATAACGGGCGGTGCGCTGCGCGGCGGCACGGTGGACAGCGCAAACGATCACCGGATAGCAATGAGCGCCGCGGTAGCGTCGCTGCTTTGTACCGAAAGCGTAACCGTCCGTGACGCCGGCGCCGTATCAAAATCATACCCGCGGTTCTGGGAGGATTTCACGTCATGTGACATCCTCGGAAAGTAACGGGAGGTAAAACATGAGTATACCATACGGAAACAATTTGAAACTGACCGTGGAAGGCGGTTCTCACGACGAATTCATAGCGCTGGAGCTCAAAAACTTCCCGACAGGCTTCCGCCCGGACTATGAAGAACTTCTTTCATTCATGCAAAGGCGCGCACCGGGCAGATCCGCATACTCCACGGCAAGGCGCGAACCGGACAGACCGGAATTTGTCTCCGGACTGACAGACGGACTGACCGACGGGAGCACCATACGCATAATCATCCGCAGCCTTGACGCCCATTCTTCGGATTACCACTTCAACGACACCCCGCGTCCGTCACACGCCGATTTTGCGGCGGTCATGAAATACGGGCCGCAGACAGACCTGAGAGGCGGCGGAAAATTTTCGGGAAGGCTCACGGCGCTGACCTGTGCGGCGGGCGGGCTGTGTCTGCAATACCTGCGCTCGCGCGGAGTAACGGTTCTGGCTCACATCGCTGCCGTCGGAGACGTAAAAGACGACCCGTTCGACCCCGTAAAAGTGGGAGCGGAGGAAAAGAAACTTCTCGACAGCCGTGAATTCAGGGTGCTGAATGAAAAGGCAGGAGAGGAAATGCAAGCCCTTATAGCCCGTGCGAGAGCCGGGGGCGACTCGGTCGGTGGCATCGTTGAGTGCGCGGTATGCGGCCTTGCGCCGGGCTTGGGCGAGCATATGTTCGCAGGAGTCGAAGCACGCATCGCATCCGCGGTGTTTTCCATTCCCGCAGTAAAGGGTATAGAATTCGGCAGCGGATTTGCCGGGGCTTTGCTGCGCGGCTCACAGAACAACGATCCGTTCGTTACGGACGGCAAAACAGTGACCACCCGCACCAACAACTGCGGCGGCATCCTCGGCGGCATGACCGACGGAATGCCGGTCGTCTTCCGTGCCGCCGTCAAGCCTACGCCGTCTATCGCGGCGGAGCAGGATACGGTTTCGCTTTCACGCATGGAAAATGTGCGTATCAGGATAGGCGGCAGACACGATCCGTGCATAGTCCCACGGGCCGTGCCGGTATTTGAAGCTGCGGCAGCTCTGGCAGTTTTGGACATGCTGCTGGACAAAGACTGACCATACATACAAAGGAGCGGGTCCAGATGAACGAACCGAACAACATCTCATCGCTCGAAGCGCTGAGAAACGAGATAGATGCCACCGACAGACAGATAGTCGAGCTTTTCAAAAGGCGCATGGACATTTCGGACAGGGTGGCGGAGTACAAAAAGGTCACCGGCAAGCCCGTGACCGACGCCGCGCGTGAGCGCGAGCTGCTGCTGAAGGTGGCAAAGCTCGCCGGAGAAGGGCGCGCGGACGAATGCAGGGTGCTTTATTCTACAATACTTGCGCTGTCGCGTTCAGAACAGCAGCGTGTGATAGGCGGCGCATCGTCCACGGTGGAAAAGATAGAAAAAGCGCTGAAAGATACCCCTTCCATGTTTCCGGACACCGCGACCGTCGCATGCCAGGGCGTAGAGGGCGCGTATTCACAGATAGCCGCGCAAAAGCTCTTCGCCTTGCCGGAGATCACGTACTGCCCCACATTCGAGGGCGTATTTGAGGCAATTGAATCAGGAGAATGCCGGTACGGCGTGGTGCCGATAGAAAACAGCATAGCCGGCACCGTCTCATCGGTATACGACCTGATGCACCGTCACAGCTTTTACATCGTACGCTCGGTAAGGATAAAGGTGGACCACTGCCTGCTTTCCGTACCCGGTGCCGGTATTTCCGGCATAAAGCACATATACTCGCACGAGCAGGCTATAAATCAGTGCTCGGAGTTTCTCTCGACTCTCAGCGGAGTCACCGTGACGCCCTGCGCCAACACCGCGGCCGCTGCCAAAGCGGTCGCAAAGGCGGCGGACCCGACGGTGGCAGCCCTTTCTTCCTCATCCTGTGCCGGAATATACGGGCTCGTCACCCTTGCAACTGCGGTACAAAACAACGGCAACAACCACACGCGCTTCATATGCATATCCCGCGAGCCGGAAATATATCCGGGTGCGTCGCGCACAACGGTGATGACGGTGACGGAAAACCGTCCCGGCGCACTGTATACGCTGCTTTCACAGTTTTTCGCTCTCGGTATAAACCTTGTCAAGCTCGAATCAAGACCGATACCGGAACGTGACTTTGAATTCATGTTCTGCTTTGACCTTGAAACGCCGGTCTACTCACAAAAGCTGATGAGGCTGCTGCGTTCGCTCGAATCGGGCAGCGAAAGCTTCAGGTATCTCGGAAGCTACAGCGAAACTGTCTGAGGGGGCGATACGATGATCACGGGATTTTCGGGACTTCGCGCAGGGCTGCTCGGCGAAAAGCTCTCGCACAGTTTCTCACCGCAGCTTCATTCGATGCTCGCGGATTACTCATATGAACTTTTCGAGGTGCCGGCCGACCGGCTGGCAGATTTTATGCGTTCAGACAGGTTCGACGCTCTCAATGTTACCATCCCCTATAAAAAAGCGGTGATGCCGTATCTCGACCGGGTCTCCCCCGAGGCGCAACGGATAGGCGCGGTGAACACCATAGTGCGCGGCAGGGACGGACTGTGCGGCTACAACACGGATTACCACGGATTTCTTTATACACTGCGTCGTCTCGGCGTTCCGACCGGAGGAAAAGCACTCGTGCTCGGCAGCGGCGGCGCTTCGGCAACGGCTGTTGCGGCGCTTTCGGACGCAGGCACGGACAAGGTAGTGGTGATATCGCGCAGCGGAAAGGACAATTACGAAAATATATCCGATCACGCCGACGCCGAGCTGATAGTCAACGCCACGCCGGTCGGGATGTATCCGTCGCCGGACGCCTCTCCACTGTCTCTCAAAGGCTTTCCCCGCCTTCGAGGAGTTATAGACCTCATATACAACCCCAACATGACGGAGCTGATGTTTGAGGCCCGCGAGCTCGGGATCCCGGCATCGGGCGGTCTCCCGATGCTCGTATCTCAGGGCGTGAAGGCCTGCGAGATATTCACAGGCGGCTCAGGCTCGGGCGACCGTCGCGAGCAGACAGACGAAACGAGGACGGCAGAAGCGCTTATCGCAAGGATCAAGACTTCTAACCTCAACATCGTCCTCATAGGGATGCCCGGCTCCGGAAAGACCGTCTGCGGCAAAGCAGTCGCCGCGATCCTCGGCCGCGAATTCGTCGATATCGACGAGCTCATCGAAAGAGAATGCGGGAAAAGCATCACGCGCATTTTTGCCGAGGACGGTCAGGAGTATTTCAGGGAAACGGAAAGCCGCCTGACCGCGCTTGCTGCCATGCGCAGCGGAACGGTGATAGCGACCGGAGGCGGAGTGGTGACAAGACTGCAAAACCGCATTGCCCTGCAAAGGAATTCAGCCGTAATACGTCTGATGCGCGACACGGAAAAACTCGCGACGGACGGCAGACCGCTCTCGCTCGCACGCGGTACCGAAACACTGCTGAAAGAGCGCGGGCCGCTGTACCGCAGCTTCGCTCACGGCTCGGTCACCGTCACCGAAGGAAATGTGGAAGCAACCGCCCGCGAAATAATCGCAAAAATGAAAGAACTGTGCGAAAACGGAGTGATATAGCTTGAAAATACTGATAATCAACGGACCGAACCTGAATCTTCTCGGAATACGGGAGCCGGATATATACGGCAAGGAAAGCTACGGGGCGCTTTGCACGCTCATAGCCAAAGCGTGCGAGGGCATCGACTATGAAATATTTCAGTCAAACCACGAAGGCACGATAGTAGACAAGATACAGCAGGCGTACGGGACTGTCGACGCCATAGTCATCAATCCCGCCGCATATACACACACCAGCGTTGCCATACCGGACGCGCTCAGGGCAGTGAACATCCCGACCGTCGAGGTGCATATATCGGATGTTTCAAAGCGCGAAGACTTCAGACACGTTTCGTATGTTACGCCGGTGGCCGTGAAAACCATCATCGGGCACGGATTCGACGGCTACCGCGAAGCAATAGAATTTCTCAGGAACGGAGAATGATATCATGTCCATGGATTTTATCAGAAAACTTCCCATACCGATGGAGGTCAAGGAAAAATACCCCGTATCTTATAAGGCTTCTCAGACAAAAAGCAAGATAGACAGCGAGATATCCGACATCTTCACCGGCAAGAGCAAAAAGCTCCTGCTCATCATCGGTCCCTGCTCGGCAGACAGAGAGGACGCGGTGTTTGAATACTGCACAAGGCTTCGGATCCTGCAGGAAAAAGTGTCCGATAAGCTCGTGCTCGTCCCGCGTATATACACAAACAAGCCGCGCACCACGGGCGACGGCTACAAGGGTATGCTGCACCAGCCTAATCCAAACGAAAAACCCGATCCCTTCCGCGGCATACTTGCCATCAGGGCGCTTCACACCCGCGTGCTGACGGAGCTCGATATGTCGACCGCAGACGAAATGCTTTACCCCGCCAATTACAGATACCTGTCCGATCTTCTGTCATACATAGCGGTAGGTGCACGGTCGTGTGAAAATCAGGAGCACCGGCTCGTGTCAAGCGGCATAGACATTCCCGTGGGTATGAAAAACCCCACCGGCGGCGACCTGTCGGTCATGATGAACTCCGTGACCGCAGCGCACCACCCGCACTCATTTATCTACCGCGGCTGGGAAGTCAACACGACCGGCAACCCGCTCTCCCACTGCATACTGCGCGGATATGTGAACAAGCACGGCCAGAGCCTGCCCAATTATCATTATGAAGACCTTGAGCTGCTGTGCGAGATGTACGCACGCAGCGGACTTGAAAACCCGGCTGTCATAGTCGATACCAACCACGCCAACTCGGGCAAAAAGTATCTGCAACAGCCGCGTATATGCAAGGAGGTGCTTCATTCCTGCCGTCATAATCCCGACATCGCACGCTTAGTCAAAGGCTTTATGATAGAAAGCTACCTCGAAGACGGCAACCAGCCTATAAGCACCGACGAAGTGCCCGGCTGCTCGATCACCGACCCGTGTCTGGGCTGGGAAAAGAGCGAACGGCTCGTGCTCGATATTGCTTCATTGCTCTGAGCGCCCATGACCGGAACGAAAAAACGCACCTTTTTTGAAAGGTGCGTTTTTTGCCCGTGAAGCCCGGAACAGGCGAACTTTCCCGGGCGTAAAAGTCCTTATTTTGAAAGTCATGATACTGCGTCATTCACCATTACCAAGCGACTTGGCGGCAGCTATGATACGGCTGAGCCTGTGTGAAAGCCCCGATTTGCTGATAGGCGGCAGGAATTTCATCCTCAGCTCATTCAATGTCAGTTCCTCATACTGCTCGCGCAGTGCAGCCGTTTCGCGGAGATCCCCCGGCAGCGTCTCAAGTGCGCCGGCATCACGCAACCGCCTTATAGCCTCAAGCTGCACTGCCGCTGCGGTGGCGGCCTTGTCTATGTTTGCTATCTCACAGTTCGCCACGCGGTTGACATCTCCGCGCAGCTGGTTTATGACCTTTGTCTCCATGAAGCCCAGCGCGTACTTCCCGGCACCTATAAACGTGAGGAAATCCTCGACCATCGTGCTCGATTTGTAGTAAAGCACATCATGGGAACGTCTTACCGTATGCTTTGGCGGCAAGCCGGAATCGGTAAGCAGCTTCGACAGCTCCCCGATACGGTCAGACTTCGGCAAAAGCTCAAGATGATATGATTTTGCGGGATCAGTTACCCTCGCACACCCGATAAATACGCCGCGGATATAAAATTCACGGCATTTTTCACAGCCCCTCCCGGAAAAGCGATCACCGGCGTGCGGATCCTCACCCGCGACGGACGTCAGGAAACTGTCCGGATGCATTTGTTCAATGAAAAAGTCGTGTTCCTGACTGCCCGCCACGGTGACAACACTTCCGAGAACGGAAGGAAACACCGGCATTATCTGTGCGATCATCTCGGAAAAAATCACCGCGCAGGGCTCCGACGAAAACGAAAACCTCAGGTCGGTCCCGTCATCCTCGCCGCAGCCGGTATATATCCCCCGTATGAGAGAAGCACGGCAGCATTCACGTTTTTCCGGCAGCCGTAACAGATATTCCTTTACCTCAGACGAAAACGACATGGCGCCCTCCGTCACGCATCAACAAATTTTATCTCGCACTCAAGCTCTATGCCGCTGTCGGCAAGCACCCTGTTCTTTATCCTGTCGACAAGTCTGCGGACGTCATCCTGAGTCGCAACGCCGGTATTGACGATAAACCCGGCGTGCGAATCCGATACCATCGCGCCGCCGACCGAGCATCCCTTCAATCCCGCCCGTTCTATCAGCGCGCCGGCATAATGACCCGCAGGTCTTCGGAAAACGCTTCCGGCGCTCGGATACGAAAGCGGCTGCTTTGACTTGCGACGCTCCATATAGTCGTCCATTTTGGCGCGTATGGCATCTGTTTCGCCCTCTCTGAGCAGGAAACGGGCGGAAACGACCACGTCGTCGCTGTCCTGAAGAGCGCTTTTACGGTATCCGAAACAAAGATCATCACGTTTTAACTCGACCAACGCCCCGGCACGATAAACCGTAGCGCCGGTAAATATATCCGCGATCTCTCCCGAATATGCGCCGGCGTTCATAACTACCGCGCCGCCCACGCTGCCCGGGATCCCGTAAAGAAACTCCGCGCCTTCAAGCGCGCTGTGCTGCGCGGTAATAGCAACACGGGAGAGCGTAACGCCGCAATCTGCGGCTATCACATCGGAGTATACCGCGATATCCCTGAGCTCCGTAGTAAATATCACCGCAGCGTCAAGGTAGACATCCGGGAAAACGACATTGGAGGCACAGCCGAAGACCAGCGAGCGCGATCCTGCCGTGCGCAAAGAGTCGAGCAGCTCCGTCAGTTCTTCCCTGCTCTCGGGCCAATAGACCTCCCGCGCCGGACCTCCGATATTGAAGCTGCTGTACGGCGCCAGCCTGACGTCGCGACCTTGTCTCATGTCAACACCCCCTCGAAGATAGTATATATCCGCCAAACGGCTTTTGCAAGTGTTTTTTACTTGACACGGGACTTCGGGTGGTGTATCATTCATATGTATGCAATAAAATTTCCGATACCGAAGCAAGCTGCTTAAACCGTACGACGGGGCAGAAATATATAAACAAAAATTTCACGGCATGTTTTTCAGACGAATTACTACCGCACGGAAAGGAGGTGTGTAAATGAAACTGTTTTCAAAAAAAACATCGGGTCGCGCAGCGTTGCCTCGCGCGGTGGCGTTTGTGGATTATGAACACTGGTATGTTTCACTCTTGCGGAATTTCGGTCTGAAGCCTGATATAGGCGAATGGTTCGCCTTGCTTTCGGACTCCGTAAATCTTACCGACGTATTCTTTTTTGCCGACTTTTCGCACAAATCTCTCGCTGACGAGATACGGCGAATACGATTATATTCAAACAAGATAATCGATACGCGGAACGCCAACGGCACCACCGCCAAGGATTACACCGATTTTATAATTCTCGACAATATGTATCAGCGTGCGATATCAGCAGAAGACACAGACGTATTCATACTCTTTACGGGCGACGGTCACTTTTCTTCCGTCTGCTCCTTTATACGAAACATAAGGGGAAAAGAGATGTGGGTATACGGCGTGCGGAACAGTTTTTCACGTCAGCTTCAGGAGACTGCCACCCGCAGCGTCATACTGCCCACGGCCGCACAGCTTCAGCAAAGATACCGCAATCTCGTGCTTGACAGGCTCGCATGGTGTGAGACACAGCCGGGACGTTACCCGACCGTAAAACGGACCATTGAGGAAATATCCGTCAACCACCGCATCAAGCCCGACGACGTGCGCGACACCATAAATTCGCTGATAAAAGACGGCTACCTGACCGAACGCTCTATAGTCATGAGAGGCTCGGAACGGCGCGCCGTACTGTTCGTCGACTGGGGCTTGCTGTCGAGCGACGGAATATACGAAAAGCCCGCAGATAATATCCTGCGAGGAATGAACATCAGGCGAGAGGCTGACAAAAGATGAAAAAAATCACCGTATTTCTGCTTATGACCGCGATCATTCTGACGTGCTGCTCACTGCACAGCTGCCAGGACGGCGCAGACAGTTTCCTCTACAAATATGACGGCGATAAGCTGGAAAAAATAATGGATTTGCCCGCGGGCGACAAGCTCGACTTTGCCATAGAAATGACGTCCGACGGAACATATTACGGTTACGAGACCGGAATGGAAACTCCCAACTACCGTATCGTATTCAACGAGGGCACCGACGCCGAGGCGGCATATGATCTTATAGTGGATTTTGAGAATGAAACGATAGCTTATATCTCGCCCGATCTTGCCGGCACCGGCATAAGGAGAGTATATGTCTCATTTACCACGACGCTCGAGTTCTATGATTTTCTGCCCTGAGCCCGTATATACAGTATAACAGAAATGGCGGATAAGATCATGAAACCGCAAGGTGAAAAAAAACGACGTTTCCCGATCTCGGCAGCAGCGGCGGTCGTCGCCGCCGCTGCGCTGCTCCTTTATCTTCTTGCAGGCGGAGTGAGCGCCGAGGTGGATGACAGCATACTGACGGTCAAAGGCTTCCTCGACGGAACGGAAATATCTGTTGCCGACATAAAAGAAGCAAAGCTTATCGACGCGCCCGAAAACGCCGTGTGCCGCAGCGGTTTCAGAACGGCAAAATACACGGCGGGCGAATATTATCATGTCCTGATAGGAGAGTACAAGCTGTTTTCTTACGCAGACGCGGACAGGCTCATAGCTGTCGTCACAGACGACCAAACGGTCGTATTCAGCCTGAAAACAGAAAACGAGACCGAAATGTTCTATAAAAAACTTTGCGAAATTCTCGGATATGACAAAAATGATATTGAATTCCGTCCGTCGCTGTGATATAATATGAAAGTCGGCACGGAGCGGGTCGGAATTGAATATTTGCCGGTGTGATGGAATTGGTAGACGTGACGGACTCAAAATCCGTTGGGCTAATAA
>URSI01000024.1 GCA_900550505.1 uncultured Eubacteriales bacterium | reverse complement strand
GATAATGACCTTCGGTTCCGGCGCTTTTTCCGTTTTGACATGAGAAAAAACAAGAGGTGCAGAGTAATGGCAAAGTTTTCCGTCGGAGTGATGGTCGATTCGTTCAAGGTTCCGCTTTTTGAAGGACTTGACAAGGCAAAGCAGGTCGGTGCGCAGGGCATTCAGCTTTACGTGGTGGAAGGCGAAAACAAATATGATACGTTTGATGACGCAAAGGTGGCTGCTGTCAACGCCGCTTTAGCGGAACGCGGACTGGTTATAAGCGCTGTCTGCGGTGATTTCGGCGGACACGGATTTGAGAGGGCGGACGAAAACGAGTGGAAGATACCTGCCAGCAAAGCTGTTGCGGACCTTGCCGTCAGATTAAATACCAAGGTCGTGACTACTCATATCGGCTGCGTTTCCGGCAATAAGGATGACGAGAGTTATAAGAACCAGCTTGCCGCCTGCCGTGAAATAGGCGATTATGCTGCTGCGAAAGGAGTTACTTTCGCTATTGAGACCGGTCCCGAGAAAGCACAGGTGCTGGCGGAGTTCATTCGTGATTGCGGCAGTAAGGGTATTGGGGTGAACCTTGATCCCGCAAATCTTGTCATGGTGACGGGTGACGATCCTGTAAATGCCGTACATGTTTTGAAGGATTACATTGTGCATACCCATGCTAAGGACGGTATCATGCTCAAGCAGACCGATCCCAAGCGTATCTATACCTTCTTTGCCGAGGGCGGAATAGAAGATATGAGAATGTCTGATTACTTCCTCGAGGTGCCGCTGGGACAGGGAAAGGTGGATTTTGACGCTTACCTTGCGGCTCTTTCAGAAGTGGGTTATAAGGGATTTCTGACAATAGAGCGCGAATGCGGAGCGGATCCGTACGCGGATATTAAACTTGCCGTAGATTTTCTCAACGGGAAAATTCAGGGATAAACATAAGCACTTACAGGAAGGGCAAAGAAAATGAAAAAGATCGGATTTATCGATTACTATCTCGATGAATGGCATGCGAACAATTACCCGCATATGATCAAGGAGGCCGCTGGAGATGAATTGACGGTGGCGTATGCGTATGCGGAAATAGATTCGCCCAAGGGTGGATTGACGACTGATGCGTGGTGTGAAAAGTTTGGTGTTGAACGTGTCGACACTATCGATGAACTCATCGAAAAGAGCGACTGCATCATAGTACTTTCTCCTGACAACCCCGAACGTCATCTTGACCTTTGCAGGAAGCCGCTTTCCAGCGGGAAGCTCTGCTATGTAGACAAGACTTTTGCACCTACGAAGAAAATAGCGGAAGAGATCGTGCAGATAGCGCTTGATCACAACACACCGTTCTTTTCCACGAGTGCGCTGAGATTTGCCGATGAGCTTAAGGATATCCGCAAGGACGGGATCACTTTCATCAACGGCAAGGGACCCGGCGTGTTCGAGATCTATACGATACATCAGCTTGAGCCGATAGTGATACTTATGGGCAGCGACGTCCGTCGTGTCATGTCTATAGGCACCAAGGAGGCTCCGGCGATACTTGTTGAGTTTTCCGGCGACAGACGTGCGGTGTTCAGCCTCTTTAATGACTGGCGCGTTGACTTTGGTTTCAATATCGCCTATGAAGACGGTACATTTGGCGTGATCAATACCATGAGCAATTATTTCCCGAACTTCATTAAGGAAATGTGTGATTTCTTTAAGACCGGAGAGGTCAAGGCTGATTACCATGAGACTGTGGCCATCATGGGTATTATCGAGGCAAGCGCAAAGGCGCTCAAAACTCCGCTTACCTGGGTCGAGGTTTGAACCTCATAAAGGCTTTATAAAACGAAGCAGGCGCCGTACAGCGCCTGCTTTTCTTTTTCTTGAGCATGGGTATTTCAGGAGATGAATTCGTCGTATACCGCGCGTATCGCCTTGTTGAAATCATCATCCGAAACACCTATGATGATATTCAGCTCGCTGCTGCCCTGGTCTATCATCCTGATGTTGATGCCGGCGGCGGCAAGAGCCGTAAATACTCTTGCGGCAGTACCGGGCTGCTTGATCATGCTGCGACCGACAACTGCAATAAGTGCCAGCCCGTGCTCGATCTCTATGCTGTCAGGGTTCACTGCATGCATAAGATCCGACATGATCTCATCCTCGTGCCCCTCAATTTTAGGTGTAGCTACCATCACGCTCATCGTGTCGATACCTGATGGCAGATGCTCGAAAGATATCCCTCTGTCCGCAAGCACATTGAGAACTCTCACGCCAAAGCCTATTTCCTGGTTCATCATGTCTTTTTCTATATTGATGGCAGAAAATCCCTTGCGGCCCGCTATACCCGTTACGATCTCGCCGTCGCGCTCTCTGCAAAGCGACGACGCTACAATGAGCGTTCCCTCATCCTGAGGACGGTTCGTGTTTCTGATATTTATCGGTATCCCCGCGAGCTTGACCGGAAAGATACTGTCCTCATGCAACACGGTTGCACCCATGTAGGAAAGCTCACGCAGTTCGTGGTATGTGATGTATTTAATGTTTTTTGGCGAAGTCACTATCCGTGGGTCGGCTTTCAGAAATCCGCTGACATCGGTCCAGTTTTCGTACATATCCGCGACGCAGGCACGCGCGATGATAGCACCGGTTATATCACTGCCTCCCCTTGAAAACGTGACTATCGAGCCGTCCGGTGCGGAGCCGTAAAACCCGGGTATGACTGCACAACGGTGCTGCGAAAGCACAAGTGCGGCCATAGAGTTCGTTTCTTCGGCATTGAACGTCCTGTCATCGTTGAATCGTATAAGCTCTGCCGCATCGATGAAATCGTAGTTCAGCAAAGCGGCGGCTATGATTCCGTTAAGATATTCCCCTCTGGAGGCTACATAATCGCGTGTCGTTCCTTCATGGATGTTGCGGCCGATTTCGGCAAATTCCGCAGAAAGATCAAGGCTGAGACTGAGCCCGGAGACGATCGGCTCGTAACGCGAACGGATCTCGGAAAAAAGAGGTTCCCAATCCCCGCCCGATACCGAAAGACCGTGGCAGGCAATGAGCATATCGGTGACCTTTTTATCACCGTCAAAACGCTTTCCCGGAGCTGACGGCACGACGTAACGTCTCTCGGGGTCTGCGAGCACGATATCACGCACTTTTTTGAATTGTTCGGCATCGGCAAGCGAACTGCCGCCGAATTTTACTACCTTAATCGGTGATCTCTTCATAATAACCCGTAATCACTCCGATCGGAATATTAAATGAACCTCAAGCAGCGAAATTATATCATAAATATGTTTATGTTTCAATAGCTTTGTGTTGACAACATGGCGGCAATGTGCTACAATAATCCGAGTTAAGGGGAAACTGAACATGGATATTCTACACAAAATCAAACGTATCGTGCGCGGCACGGCATGCCGTTGTACGTCCAAAACGGCGATAGCGCTGTTTTGTTGTTTGGCTGTATTGTTACAGCCTGTTATGGCCGTTGCGGTCTCCGCAGGAGGAAATGATGAAATGACTTATCGTGAGTATTTGGAAGAACAAATATCGGAATATTCCCGATTTATAAATTCTTTGTCGCTTGAGAACGGAGCGCTTACCATGTACAGTCCCGTGATCAGCAATACATTTGATGTGAGCACGCTCCCTGAGATCGACGGCGTTTCTCCGGAAGAGTACACCGGCTGGCGTAGCGGTACTGTAGTTCCGTATTTTTCGGAGATCGCAGTTCTCGGGTTGCTCAAGGCGGCTCCGGATGAGAGCAGGGAAACCGCTGCCGGTTTTATAGATTGGTATTTCGGTAAGCTGAACACCGCGCAAAGTGACGTCAACGGGGTTGATGGTACAGTATACGATTATTACGTTTTCGTTGACCCTGCCGATCCGTCGAGGATAGTTGAAACTCCTCGCAGTCACGATTATGACAGTACAGACTCATATGCAGCGTGTTTTATAAGGGTATTGCGTGAATACTATAGAGTTTACGGCGACAGTTCACTCTTTGAAGATCGCCGCGAGGATTTTGACCGCATAGTGAGCGCCATGTTTGCCACATATTCGCCCGATGTTGATTTGACAGGCGCAAAGCCGGACTATATGGTCTGCTATCTCATGGATAACTGTGAGGTATACGACGGTTGTGTGGCTGCGTCTGAGCTTTATGAGTCAGTGTTCGGCGACAGGCAGAAGGCGGCTGAGCTCAGTTCTAAGGCGCGTGCGGTTGCCAATGGGATTGAAGAGCACTTGTATAACGGGGCTGCCGGTAATTATTACGCATATTGTCATCCGAACGGTCAATGCGACGCACCTTCCGACTGGGAGACTTTTTATGCTGATGCGACATGTCAGCTTTATCCCGCTATATTCGGGCTTATAAATCCGGAGGATGAGCGTGCGCAAACTCTCTATAAAACTTTTAACGAGCATTATAAAAAGGAAGGCAGAGATTGGACCAAGCTCACTCACGGCGACGCATATCCGTGGGCGACGATTTGCAGAGCCGCAGCGGTGATGGGTGATACCGATAGCGTGCTTGCTTATACAGACACTATGTACAGGACGTATGTGCGTAGGGGAATGCCATATCCTATCTATAATTCTGAAGCAGGTCAGATGATGTATGCGCTTGCAATTTTGCTTGAGTCGGGTGATTTGGAGCTTGATACGCCCATGGGTGGACAGGATCAGTCATCCGCAGAATCTAAGGAGCCTGCCACCTCGGACGAACAGTCTCATGTCTCTTCGCCCGAAGGCGGTTCCAACATACCTTTGGTTGCCGCAATAGCATCGGCAGGTGTGATACTTGCCGCCGTTGCCGGATATATAATAGTGAAACTCAGTAAAAGACCGAAGGAGGAAAAATGATGAAAAAAATCGCTTTGCTTCTTGCAGTCGTTATGTTGGGACTGATATTTGTCGGATGCGATGTTTCGGAAGAAAGCTCCGCACCGGCAGAATCGAACGGAACCGGTGAAACGTCTCCGGAGATATCCGAGGATGTCAGTGAACCACCGGCATTCACAGTGGAGGTGCCTGAGATCGTGCCGCATCCTATGACGTTGAAAATCAACAGCAACACCAGATTTACCATGAACACCGACCTGGATAACGGCAAGACCATGTCTTGCTGTTGGGACAAAAAGAGCTGGGGCACATGGAACATCGGCTCATACAAAATCGATAATATTGACTATACGACGTCGGCTACGGACTGGGAGTATGTGTTCAGAGCATCTCAGAACAAGACCGGCGGCTGGCAATGGTCCGGCGGGAACCATGGCAATGAGACGCTTGTTGAATTGAAGATCTATGATGAAAACGACAACGAATTGCCGCTTACTGTTGGCGAAACATATGAAATGAACGTGCTCAAGGTCGTGGAGCGCACGCAGCTTCACTGGGGCGACCCGGATGAGTATTTTGCGGAGGTAGTCCGTACATATACGGTTGCCGGCAAGCTGATAACTCTTTCATGCACATTTGATTTCGTAAAGGATTGCTATTTCTACACCTCATATACCACCATGTGTCCGGTGAGCAAGCTCATGGGATATCGTTCCGTGCTTACATACACTGACGGCACGACCGGAGAGTATTTGTCCGATTACTTTGAAAAGAACCCGGGGGCAGAAAACTTTGTAGGTTACTACTTCAGTGGTAACGCCGCACAGATATGCGATTTTTATCCGCAGTACGACAACGGGTCATATTTCCGCATTGCCATTTATAATCCGGAGGATATGACCGACAACTTCTCCAATACCCGGAAGACCTTTGTGTGGGATATGAGTTCCACACAGAACAAGGTGTATTTTTCAAGGTTTGACGACAACAAATCGGAACTGGTAACATCCGGTACTCATTGGGATACGCTTGCTTCTTGGGAAGTGATCTTTGAAGCTGAAGACGAATGAAAACTGACCTCACCGGAGATTTTTCAGTGACGCTGCGATTATTGCGGCGTCACTGTGTAGTGTTTGCGGCGGCGGTGGGCGTGTGTGCCGTGGCCGCCGCCTTTGTTTTGTCATCGATGTCGGTGCATGCTGCTCCGGCGGACGCAACGCCGAGCGGTGATGAGCTTTCTTTGGTTGATTCGGCACCCGAGAAGTTTGTTTCTTCGGATACGTCTGCCGATGACGAATCGGTGCCGCAATCTGAGGCGCAGCAAGAGTCTCTTCCGGATGAGTCCATACCGCAGGAGTCGAACCCGTCCGAGTCGGGGACACAGTCCGGGCAGGATATTACCGTAACTGTGTTGCCATCGGAGGGGGGCACAATCACTGTGTCCGATCCTTATGCCGGTTACGGCGATACCGTGGTAGTAACCGCGAGTCCGGACGAGGGATGGAAGCTTGTGGTTATATTGCGTGACGGCATTATTTCTCCGGCTCAGTTTACTATGGATTCGGAAAAAACGACCGTTACGGCCGTGTTCAGATATGAGGGCGTTTCCGTCCCTCCCGATGAAAGCACGGCCGATACCTCTGATGAAAGCGGTGAGGTCTATCACAATATAAGCGTGATACAGACTTCGAACGGCACGGTCTCAGTTAGCACCGACAGGGCAAAGCACGGTGAAAAAGTGGTCATTACCGCAGTGCCGGACAGCGGTTACGAGGTGTTCAGAATATTCGTTAACGATGCCTCTATCGGCAGCAGCAGCTTTCTTATGCCTGAAATAGATTGTGTGGTCGAGGTCGAATTCCGCAGAATAGGCGCCGTTTCCACGGTGGAATCCTATGATATCATCATTTCGGATACGGTGCACGGACGTGTCGAGGCAAGCCTTGATTCCGCACAGGAGGGCGCGCGGATAACGGTGACCGTAACGCCTGACGACGGATACATATTGTCGAGCATATCGTTCAACGACAGGACGATGAGCGTTGCGGCCTCGCGTTTCACTTTTGAAATGCCGGCGGCGGATGTAACGATCACGGCGGTATTCGAGCTGGCAGCGGATCACGTGTCGGCTGCGGTGGAGAGTGAAGTGGCAGACGTTGAAATTTCTGTCTGGGTTCCCGAATTGCAGACATCTGCGATTGGACAGACTGACAACACAGACGGTGTGGATCAAGCTGTTCCCACAGAGCAGGGGATTCCGCTGATAGCTGTGGCGGCACCGTTAGGCGTGATAGTCTGTGCGGCTTTCATCATTTTTTCGCGTCGCCGTATTTGATAGAGTGACCTTTACAGGGGATATGTCGATATGTATTTTGAGAAAATATTCAGACCGACACCGGAAGACGAGCGCAGAGACTCCTTCTTATATTACAAAAGAACAGTTTGGCTCTCGCTGTTGACCGGCGTGCTTCTGTTTTTGCCGTTTCTGATAGAATCGAAAGGAGTTTTCCTTTATTTCGGTGATTATAACGCACAGCAAATACCGTTTTACGAGCATTGTGTGCAGATGGTGCATGACGGCAATTTCGGTTGGGACTGGATGACAGATCTGGGCTCTAATTTCATAGGCAGCTATTCGTATTATCTTCTGGGGAGCCCTTATTTCTGGTTCATGTGCCTTTTCCCCGCCACATGGGCGCCATACCTCATGGCGCCGATGTTTGTGGCAAAATTTGTGACGGCGGCGCTGTTTTCGTTTGCGTATATCCGCCGTTTCGTCCGTGACCAGCATTATGCGGTGATCGGAGCGCTGCTGTATTCATTTTCGGGATTTGGTATATATAATATCTTTTTCAACCAGTTTCACGAGGTGATCGCATTTTTCCCGCTGCTGCTGATAGGCATTGAGGAACTCGTGCAGAATAACCGCAAGGGCTTGTTTGCGCTTGCTGTTGCTGTAAACGCCATGATGAACTATTTTATGTTCGCGGGTCAGGTCGTTTTCTGTATAGTGTATTTTCTTGTCAGGTGTTCTTCCAAGACATTCCGTATCACGCTGAAGAGTTTTTTGCTGCTTGCACTTGAAGCAGTGCTCGGCGCAATGATGTCGATGGTACTGTTTCTGCCGGCTGCGCTTGCGATATTGGACAACCCCCGGATAGGCTCGAGCTACACCGGTTGGGAGATGCTGTTCTACATGACCGGCGGCAAGCTGCATACGAACAGGTATCTGTCAATAATCGAGTGCTTTTTCTTCCCGCCTGATATCCCGTCGAGGAAGAATTTTATAATCGACGACAATGCGCGCTGGGCATCGCTCACGGCGTGGCTGCCGCTGTTCGGTGTGAGCGGAGTTGTTGCTTATATCCGCAAACGCCGTGCAACGTGGCTTACCACGCTGCTGATCGTTCTGTTCCTGATGGCGCTGATACCGCTGGGTAATTCTACGTTTTTCCTGCTGAACCGTTCATATTACGCGCGCTGGTATTACATGATGATACTCATGATGTCGCTCGCTACGGTTATAGCGCTCGATAAAAAAGCGGTTTTCAGATCCGGTCTTATCGTTTGCGGCACCGTTTGCACGGCCTTTACCGTATTGCTGGGACTCACATGGAAATTCGACGAGGAAAGCGAAACGGTCAAATATGTGCTCGGTCAGCCGGAATTCATCGACAGGTTTTGGGTCAACGTCGTTATAGCATTTGCGGGTATCGTCGCTGTTTATATACTTACCAAGTATTACCGCGGGCGCGCCGGGTTTGACAGGTTGCTTTCATACGTCCTTATTTTGAGCACGTTGGTGTATGGATGGACACACATTTTTTATGGGAAGTGTCATTCATGGGGCACGGATTTTCTGCTCGACCAGGCAATAGGCGGGTGGGAGTCGATGTACCCTGAGATGGTTGAGCCTGCGGCTCAGAAGCTGAAATTAAGTGACAGCGGCGAAGGGGAAGCGGTACTCGACGTTTCCGAGGCGGTCGCCGGTGAGACAGTGACGCTTACCTGCACACCGTACAGCGGCAGTACGGTCGAGAGTGTTACGGTAAACGGAAGTAAATTTGAAACGGCAGCGCCGACATATCTGATAGAGGTGCCTAACGGCGGTCTGAATATCAGCGTCACTTTCGTCAGCGAAGATGAATTTACGGGTGAATCCACGCAGGAGCCGTACCGGATAGAGCTTCCGGACACTTCGGTCGATATCGAAGGCGGGAACGATTTTTATCGTATCGATACCTATGACGGCTCGCTTGATAATCTGGGCATGTATTGGCAGATGAATTCCATTCGCTGTTTCCACACGGTAGTGCCGCCTTCCATAATGACCGCGTATCCCGAGATAGCGGGCGTCTCACGTTCGGTCGGGTCGCGTGCCGAGGCGACGCTGTTCGGGCTCAGGTCCTTCTTCTCGGTGAGGTATTACTATATCGAGACGGGCAAGGAATCAAATTTCAAAGCGAAGGGCTTTTCCCTGCTTGGCAGGATAAACGGAATGACCGTATACGAAAACGATAATTATATCCCGATGGGCTTTACCTATGATAAGTTCATGACTGAGTCCGACTTTGATAAGATCAGCACGAGCACGCGCCACATGTACCTTACGAGTTTTCTTGTGGTGCCGGATGAACTGGCCGACGAATGCTCACATTATATGACACAGGTGCGATATGAGGACAGAGTCGTCATGTCGTCTTCGTCCAATGCGTCGCTCAAGCTGTACGGACAAAACTGCATTGACAGAGCCGCGAGTGCCTGTACTGAATTTGAGTATGATTCATATGGATTCACGGCCGTCACACCCGATATGGAAAGCGGAAATTACGTTTTCTTCAGCGTCCCGTATGAAGAGGGCTGGAGCGCGACGGTGAACGGGAAACCGGCCGAAATAGTTAAAGCTTTTTACGGGTTTATGGCCGTGGAGTGCCCGGAAGGCATCAACACGATAGAGTTTGAATATGAGACGCCCGGGCTGCGTTACGGTGCGTACATTTCGCTCGCCGGACTTGTAATATGGCTGCTGTATATGTTTGTCACGCGCCGTACCCATCGCTCTGTAAAGTCGTTCTTTACGAACAGGTATTATGAGAACGACAGATATGATGAGGAGCTGATCAGCTCTGTTGCCACGGCAGAATGCGCAGAGACGTCTGATACCGGAACTCGTGACGAGATAACGCAGAGCCGCGATGATCCGGAAAAAAACAGTTAGCATATTCCCGTTCTTGTATTTATAATACACAGAGAGTGGCCATGATAAGAGAAATTGTCCGTTCGGAAATACCCGAATGTGCTGCGTTGATACGGGAAAGCTTTTTGACCGTTGCCAATGAGTTCAATTTTACTCAAACAAACGCACCGGGGTTTACCGCTTTTTCCACAAACAATGACAGGCTGTATTGGCAGTATGACAATGAAAACAGGAAAATGTTTGCTTTTTTATCCGAAAGCACGATCGTTGGCTACTATTCATTGTTGTTTGATGAAAACAACGAATGTGAATTGAGTAATTTATGTGTAAATCCTGCATATAGGCATCGTAAAATAGGCGAACGATTGTTAAATCATTGTTTTACCTTCGCTGAAAGCCTGAATGTTTCGAAAATCAAAATCAGTATTGTTGAAGAAAATATACAATTAAGGAAGTGGTATGAATCATACGGTTTTATACATGTAAAAACCGTAAAATATGATTTTTTTCCATTCACTTGCGGCTATATGGAGAAACACATACAGCAGGATACAAGATGAATATGATAGCAATACCCGACGAAAAGGATGTTATCTTTTCGTCGGGTATCTATCATTTTTCTTTGTGTGGTATCGGCGTTGATGATCGCCGTGCTTTTTATGTTTGATATGCCTGTTTACACGTTACAAATGCCCGCCTCTTCATTCGCGGCGACGCCTACCCGTTCACCGAGCCTTACACGCGTCTCAAGTCCTGCTTTGCTGCGGGAAAGTATTTCCGGAGCGATCCGGGCGGCGTCGTTTTCGAGTAATATAACGATAGTGGAGCCGCCGAACTCAAACCGGCCTTTTTCATCACCGCGTCTGAATCTGCACTCGGCTTGTTCGTTGCATATACGCCCGACAAGTAACGCCCCCACTTCTATTTGAAGTGCGTCTTTGAAGTTTTCCGTACGCAGGAGCGTGACGGAACGGGCATTGCGCGCGAATACGCGTTCTCTGGAGAGCGCGAGCGGACGAACGGTGTGCAAGACGCCGGGTATAGTGCGTGGGCGGTGAGCGTAGCAGTCGTCGAAGTATACATACCGATGGTAGTCCGACGGGGTGAGACGATAGATAAGACACAGCCCGTTATTGTAGCCCTGCCCGAGAAGTTCGCCGGCGAACCGTGCGTAAGATGGCCGCCGTTGTCGAGGCTCATGCCAAGCACGACATCGCCCGGCTTGATGGTTGCGAAATACGCCGCCAAGTTGGCATTGGCGCCCGAATGGGGCTGCACATTGGCGAACTTTGCGCCGAACAATTCCTTCGCGCGATCGCGTGCGAGATCCTCGACGATGTCGACTTTCTCGCAGCCGCCGTAATAGCGCTTGCCGGGATAGCCTTCCGCGTATTTATT
>URSI01000023.1 GCA_900550505.1 uncultured Eubacteriales bacterium | reverse complement strand
ATGGAAAACGTGCACGACTGGTGCATATCGCGTCAGCTCTGGTGGGGACACCGCATACCCGCTTTTTATTGCGACGCCTGCGGCGGCACCTATGTGTCAAAGGAAGATCTTGACGTCTGCCCCGACTGCGGCGCACCGCTCAGGCAGGACGAGGACGTTCTCGACACATGGTTCTCGTCAGCGCTCTGGCCGTTCTCTACGCTCGGCTGGCCGGACAAAACGCGCGATCTCGAGTATTTCTACCCCACGAGCGTGCTCGTCACGGGATATGACATCATCTTTTTCTGGGTCGCGCGCATGATATTCTCGGGCATCGAACACACGGGCAAAAAACCGTTTGATACGGTGCTGTTCCACGGACTCGTACGCGATTCACAGGGCAGAAAGATGTCCAAATCACTCGGCAACGGCGTCGACCCGCTGAAGGTGATCGAAAAATACGGCGCCGACGCGCTGAGATTTACTCTCGCAACCGGCAACAGCCCCGGAAATGACCTGCGGTTCTCCGAAGAAAAGATAGAAGCTTCGCGCAATTTCGCAAACAAGATCTGGAACGCCGCGCGGTTCGTGCTGATGAACGTTGATATCCAGGACGATACTCTCGACACCGACGCGCTGACAGATGAGGACAAGTGGGTGCTCACCCGTTACGAACGCACCGTGCGTGAAGTAAACGACAACCTTGACGCCTTTGAACTCGGCGTTGCGATCTCTTCGCTGTATGATTTTATCTGGGACGTCTTCTGCGACTGGTATATCGAATTGTGCAAGCCGCGGCTTGCAGACGCAGACGTCAGCCGCAGCGCGCAGCGTGTGCTGGTCTATGTGCTTTCAAACACGCTCAAGCTGCTGCACCCGTTCATGCCGTTCATCACCGAAGAGATCTGGCAGAAGCTGCCGCACACCGGGCTTTCGATAGTTACCGCTTCGTATCCCGAATACGATGAGAAGCTCGTGTTCCCCGAACAGGCGGCCGCCACCGACGGATTGATCGCAGTTATACGCGCCGTCAGAAACCGCCGTGCGGAAATGAACGTGCCGCCGTCCAGAAAGGCCACGCTTTACCTTTGCCCTGCGCCGGGCTTTGAATTCAAAGGCTCCTGCGTGCCGTTCCTTCAAAGACTGGCGGGTGCCGGCGACGTTGTGATGCTCCGTTCACCGGACGACGCGCCCGACGGCTGCGTGCGTATCGTGTGCGAAAGCGCGACCGCACTTATCCCCACCGCGGAAATGGTGGACCTCGCCGCGGAGCGCGCCAGACTTGAAAAAGAACTGGCAGCCGCACGTTCCGACCTCGAGCGCTGCGACTCAAAGCTCGGCAACCAAAACTTTGTCGCGAAGGCCCCCAGGGAAGTGGTGGAAGCGGAGCAGACAAAGAGAAACAAAGCCGCGCTTTTGGTGCAATCTCTGACAGACGCGATCAACAGCCTGCAATAAGGGGCAAAACACGACCGCGCTCGCGCAGAATTTATACTGCGCACAACGGAATACCGACAAAAAATACGACAGGAAGATTGGTATAATGCTGACAGGCATCATACCAATCTTTTTTTTCAGAGGTAACAGCTATGTATATCACCTATGAGACCTCGCACGGGCCTCACCCGACCCTGACTGCCGCCGTTTTCGGTGAGATAGACCATCACAGCGCCTCAAAGCTGCGCCGCGAGCTTGACGCAGCCATCGCGCGCGAGGCGCCGGAAACGCTCGTGCTCGTGCTGTCCGGCGTCGATTTCATGGACAGCAGCGGGCTTGGGCTCGTAATGGGCAGACTGAGAACCATGCAGCAACGCGGAGGCAACCTTATAATCCGCGACCCGAACGATGACGTCGCGCGGATACTGGATATGGCGGGAATGGAAAACTTCATCCGCATCGAAAGGAGCGGTAAAAACGTATGAAAAGCGCGACCATAACAAAAAAGGTAAAAAAAGAAGCCGCACTCAACAGCTTTTCCTGTGAATTCGAAGCAAAGAGCGCGAACGAGGCGTTTGCCCGCTTTGTCTGCTCGTCTTTCGCCTCTCAGCTCGACCCGACGGTGGACGAGCTGACTGATATCAAGACCGCGGTATCCGAGGCGGTCACCAACTGTATAGTACATGCGTACCGCGACCGTGAAAAATACCGCAAAGCCAAAATAATGCTCAGCGGCGCCTATTATTCCGACGGTCGCATACGCTTTACCGTGCGTGACCGCGGCTGCGGTATAGAAGACATAAAAAAGGCGATGCAGCCGCTTTACACCACGGACGCGCAGGGCGAGCGCAGCGGTATGGGCTTTACCATAATAGCCTCGTTCTCGGACAAGCTGCGCGTCACCAGCGGCGTGGGACGCGGCACGACCGTCACGTTTGAAAAACATATCAAGCTGGGCTGATGTACGACGCGGCACTTAACGAGCAGCTGCTTGAAAGTGCCCGAAAGGGCGATGCAGCCTCACTTGAACTGCTCGTTGAAAACAATATGGGGCTGGTGCGTACGGCCGCACTCGCATTCCGCGAACGCGGCGTTGAACAGGATGACCTCATTCAGATAGGTACTATAGGACTGATAAAAGCCATAAGAGGGTATGACCCTTCGTTCGGCACTGTTTTTTCCACATATGCGGTGCCGCTGATCATGGGCGAGATACGGAAATTTCTGAGAGATGACGGTCCGGTCAAGATAAGCAGACGCATCAAACAGAACGCACGCACCGTGGCGGCGGCACGCGACAGCTTTGCCGCGCAAAACGATCGGGATCCGACTGTTTCCGAGCTGTGTACCCTGTGCTCGCTCTCCGACGACGAGGTGCTTGCCGCGCTCGACGCCGGCACGCCGCTGCTTTCCTTCGACGCCGAGTACGGCGATACCACGCTTGAAAATCTCGTCGGATGCGACAATATCGAAAAAATGCTCGAAAACCTCTCGCTGCGTCAGGCAATAAACGCGCTTGACGACACGGAAAGAAAAATAATCTGCCTGCGCTATTTCAGGCACATGACACAAACGACGGTGGCGCAGCTCATGGGCGTTTCACAGGTCAAAATATCGCGCAGCGAAAAACGGGCGCTCGAGCATCTGCGTGAATTGCTCGGCGGCTGAATCCCGGTCGTATCGTACAAAGACTCCCCTTATCGAGTCCACGGCAAGATCAGGGCGTTTTCGGCTGAATCCCGGTCGTATCGCGCAAAGACTCACCGCAAAGCGTCCGGCTGTCCGCACAACATGAAAGCTCCCCAGAAGGAAATTTCCCCCGCAGGAAAAATCCCCCCGCAGGACGACTGAGTCCTGCGGGGGGATTGAATTGCATTGGTCATGTCCTGCGAGGGCTCATGTCCCGCGGGGGGGTCATGTCCCGCGGGGGCATGTCCTGCGGGGGTCATGTCCCGCGGGGGTAATGTCCCGCGGAAATGATATTCAGCTACGCCGACCGAAGATATTGACGACAGTCGTGAACAAAGCACCTGTCACTCAAGCGCGGTCCGGAAGCTCCGGCACTCTGCGCCCGCTCTGCCGTCTTCTACCTCAGATTTTCCTCGTCCGCGCGTTTGATCTTACGGGTGGTGGTCTTCGCAAATTCCCTGTCACGAATGAAAGTTTTCCTGATAGCCTTATAATGCGGAAGGTCCTTATTCACCGTTTTGACAATAGAGGTGAAATGCTCAAGCACGGCGTCGCGGTCTCCCGCCCTTTCACCCAGCTTCGCGGCCAGTACGTCATTATCCGGGAATATACGCACGGCGACCACCGTGTCGCCGTCGCCCTCCTGTATGCCGTAAGCCATCGATTCACGCACTTCCGGAAACCCGGCAAGCCTGACTTCAAGCTCTTCGGGGAATATTTTTTTCCCGTTTTTTGTCACGATCATAGTCTTTACCCTGCCGACGATACGGTAATGCCCTTTGTCGTCAACCGTAGCAAGATCTCCGGTATGAAACCAGCCCTCCGCATCGATAGCATTCGCGGTCGACTCCGGGTCGTTATAATATCCGAGCATCACGTTCGTACCCTTTACGGCCAGCTCGCCCACACCGTCCTCGTTGACATCGATCAATTTCGCCTTCAGACAGCTCAGCGGCTCACCGATATCTTCGGCACAGCGATACGAATCATTATGCATTATACAGACCGGTGAGCATTCCGTCAGCCCATAGCCTATATAAACGTCAAAGCCGAACATTTCGTAATCGCGAAAAATGTCCGGATCCATCGATGCCGCGCCGCACAGCAGACGACGACACTTGCCTCCGAAAAATTCGTGGACCTTGGAAAAGCTCTTCCGTCCTCTCAATGCGGGTATCCGACGTGCCGCCGAAATCAGCAACCGGCCCGCCGCCACGGCGCTGTATTTTTCGACGATATTTCTGTGTATTGTCTCGAATATCAGCGGTACTCCTATGAATATCGTCGGCTGAAACAACTTCAGCTCAGCCGGTATCCGCCGTAATCCCTCGCTGTACGCTATGGACGCACCGCAATATACCATGGCAAGAAATCCCGCCGTGCATTCATAGGTATGATGCAGAGGCAATATCGACAGCGTGCGCTCCGTAGAGTCGACATATACCTTCTTTAGCACTGCAACTATGTCTGCGCAGATATTATGCTGACTGAGCATAACTCCCTTCGCAGCGCCCGTGGTGCCGGACGTATAAAGCAATACGCCGAGCGCATCCGGATCAATCCTGTGACGGTCGTAACTGTCATCGCCCTGAAGCATCAGTTCCCTGCCGCATTGGAGGTACTGCTCCATTCCCGCCGTGCTCAGAACATTTTCCGAACACTCGGCGGCAAGCGTCTCGAGCTCCGGCGTTACGATCAGCGCGGCCGCGCCGGAGAGCTTCATTATATTTTCCACGTCAACGCTCTTGAGCTCCTTGTCAACGGGAACGATCACGCCCACCCCACAGGTGACGGCAAGATATGTCAGCGCCCAATTGTAACAATTTTTGCCCATAAGCGCTATTTTTTTGCCGCTCAGTCCGAGCGAGTTCAGATACGTTGCCAAAGCCCTGACATCCGCAAACGCCTCGTCGTATGTGACCTCCCGCACGGCTTCGCCCGAACGGTAGAGAAACGCCACCTTGTCTGAGTGCTCCTGAACGGTCGTCTCAAACAGCTCTCTTATCGTCCGCACGTCGCGTACGTTATATACAAGCTCTGCCATGACTTAACGCCCCTTCTCCCGCATGCCGCTGCGCTTGCCCGACGCATATATTATCTCGGCAGATACGGCCGATGCAACTCCCGCAGCCAGCAAAAGCGCGGCCGCCATTGCTGCTCTGACCTTTATCCGCTGTCTGTGTAATCTGCGGGATACGGCAGCATAATCGACCGCGTTCGGTACGGACGTCACACGGCATACCTTGGGCTCGCTGTTGACAGCGGCAAAATATCTGCGGCACCGCTCACATCCGGCAAGATGCTCTCTCACCGCCTCGCGAGTATCCTTGCTGGCACAGCCGTCGGAATACAGCGGCGCAAGATCCATTGCCATATCACAACTCAGTTTCATTTCTGTCTTCCCTTTCATGCTAACTCCTCACGCTGCCGGTACGCAGCTCATACAGCAGCTCGCGCAGCCGCGACCGCGCCCTGCAATACAAAACCTTTGCCGTGCCTTCGCTTATCCCGAGCAATGCCGCTATCTGCGAAAACGGAAGCTCCGCGTAAAGCCGCAACACCGTCACATCACGCTGCTTATCGCTCAGCTCGGAGATCGCCTGCTTTATCATCTGAGACGTCACCCTCGATTCCATCGCCTTTTCCGGCGATTCGGACTCGTCGGCGTAAAGCACCACAGTCTCTATATCCTCATCGCTGCGCGCGCGTCTCAGGTATTTGAAATACGTATTTTTAGCTATCGCAGCGAGCCACGTGAAAAGCTCACAGCTGCCGTTATATCTGTGAAACGATACAAAAGCCTGATAAAAGCTCTCCTGCGTAAGTTCCTCAGCAAGCGACGCATTCCCGCACATCCCGTATAAAAACGAGTAAACGCGAGGAAAATATTCTTTGTATATTTGCTCGAATTCCTTCATCTACCCGTTCCCCAATAACATCATGCCCGGTTATGGCCGCCTGATGCACGGTAAAATATTATGACCGTATTTTTGCATCGATATCCGTCATGAGCCGGAAATACCACGATGTCAAAAAATTCCGGAGCGCCTTAGCGCTCCGGAAACAAGGCTGCCGGCAGGCAGCTTTCAGCTCAATAGTTCCACTTCGCCAGTTCAGCTACACAATTATCGATAGCCTCCTGCACTGCGGATCTCTGGGTATCGAGCGCCGACGCCACATCCGTGCTGTTATTCTGCACAAGCCCACTGATAATAGTTGAAAGACCGAAGTTGTTGACCTGCGCGACCTCATATACCACATTGCTGAATATGATGTCAAGCATCTCCTGCGACTCGTCGTCACGCGTGTCGCGATAACGCAGAGTGTTGTCGACATATGCGGGCGTGAGGTAATTCTTGCCTTCTATGGCCGCCGCCTCAAGCATGTAGGCGGAAAATTCCGGATCGTCGCAGTTGCTCGGTATCGTGACAGTCGACACGGTGCCGTTCGTCGAGCAATAGGAATAATAATCCTCCTGATCTTCGTCCGCCAAGGGCAGCGGCACTATACCGAAGACAACGTCGGTATCACGCAGCTTTTTATTAGCCGAAAAAGCGTTCGTACGGAACAGCGCTCTGCCTTCGCTGAATATGGCAAGCGACTTATCCCACATATTGTCGCCCATCTCCTGAGCATGGATGACCCAGTCCTCGTTGAGCATCGTGACAAGCTCCTGAACGATCGCCACGGTGTTGCCCGAACCTATAGATATCTCGGGGATCTTTTCCCCGTTAAGCACGCAGAGATTATTACCTGTCCCGACATAGAAACTAAGCGCGTCCCCATAAGCGGATGAAAGACCGAACACATCGTTTCCGTCGTACTGATACACACCGTCGCCGTCATCGCTGAGCACTGATTTCGCCATCTCGGACATCTTGTCAAGCGTCCAAGTATGGCTCTTGACCAAGTCATACGGACTCTCAAGACCGTTGTCGGTTATCATATCCTTATTGAACGCTATCGAATAAGCACACACCTTGTTGAGCAAACCGATATCGCCTGTGGCAAAGAACAGAGCGTCAAGTGCCGAAAGCTGACTCACAAGGCTCTGATCCCACCACGGCTGGTCAAAATGTATCGTATCAAACTTGGTAAGAGGATAAAGCAGCCCCTGCTTCGCGAGATTTGCAGCTGAAAGCATATAAGGCGTAGCAACGTCATAAAGCTTTGTGCCGCCGTCTATATCATTGCGAAGCATAACCTCGAGCTGACCTTGAGCCGCCGGTATGTCGACCACCGTTACACCGTAGATCTCCTTCAGCGCGTCGTTGCGCTTCAGTATGGCATCGTTAACGACGTCGCCGTCAAGCTCCTCGTCATACGTGAAATCCTGACAATAGTAAGTACCGTAATCCTCACCCTGAACAAGTATGTTGAGGTCTCTGTCCCACTTGATTATCTCGTTGAGGTTTTTGTAAAGCTCATCCTGACCGGAAGTAGAAGTGGTATTGCTCTGAGCGCCGCCCTTTGATTCGTCACCGTCGCCCTTACAGGACACCAGAGCGACCGAACAGACCATCAGCAGGCAAAGTAGCACCGCTGTCAGCCGAACCGTCCTTTTCATGCCGTTTGCTCCTTCTTTTTTATTGTGCATACACACGCGCGAAAAACCATCTATGCACTTGCACACTTATTGTCCATATTATACCATGCAAACAGCTGAATGTCAAGCAAAATTAAGCTTCTCTCCGAACAAAAAAGGAAAATTGCTCACAGCTATTGAAAAACCGTGTGAAATCTGTTAAAATGAGCCTGCGGTGTATGATGCCGCTGCGTCCGCAGCAAAAAACGGCCGCGCAGCACGGGGAAATTCTCCTTCGCGCATATCATAACGGGGGATGAGCCGCTGCGCTGGTCTTCCGGTTTTTGTCGTGCGCAAACAGCATATCGTTGAAGGAGGCACCTCGTGAACTATCCATCCTTGAAGAAAAACGGGAACGGTCCGCTGTATCTGCAGCTTGTCGACTGGGTGCTTGAAGAGATCTCCGCCGGGAATCTCCGTCCCGGTGACAGGCTCGATTCAGTCCGGGAAATCAGCGAAAAACACGGTACCAATCCCAACACGGTGCAGCGTGCGCTTACGCTGCTGGAAGAACAGGGTGTTATATACACCCGCACCACCGCGGGCAAGTTCGTCTCACAGGACGCCGCTTTTATAGGATCGCTCCGCGAGCGGGTCGCCCGCAAGCGTACCGCGGAATTTGTCGAAGCGGTACGGCGACTGCATCTTACCGACGACGAGATACTTGAATCGGTAACGTCGGCACTGCGGACGGTGTAGTCGCGACATTTCCTGCGCTGCCTGTTACATACATCTGACGGATGTCATTTCAGTCTTCGGAGCATTATCAAATGAACAGGTTTTACAAACTCGTTATCATTACGTTCTGCTGCCTGCTCGTTGCCGGCGCGATATTGGCGGGGTCTACGGTCATCTTTTATAACCGCCCGCGCGACTGCGATACCTCGCAAGTGCTGTTCGCACGTTCCACAACGGTGGAGGACAATATTGCGTCGCTGCGGCTGTCGGTGGATAAAGACGGGTATTATTACCATTCTTATAAGCTTTCCTACCGTGTGAATGACGACGGTGTCCTTTATGCGTACTTGACCATGAGAGGATGCTATGCTGACCATTTTGCGGTAGAGAGTGATGCGGACGGTTATTTTGACCTTGAGATCCCCATCAGAGAAGGCACCGCTCGCCTCATCCTTCAGGGTGAGAATTCTCAGAAGACCATCTGGATAGCGCCGGAGGACTGAGCGTAGAACCCGATGCCGTGTTCTACGGATTTTGGCGCGGTCCGTCGTTTTCATGTGCAGTCTGAATACGGCGTACCTTACTGTACATCAAATAAGCTCCCTGCCCGAAGGCGTGATGTCCTTAACGGAGAAAAACCAAAACCGAATAGGATGAACAAAATGACAGTATGGTCGAAAGACTGTACTGTCATTTTTATGTATTCATCGCTTGCACTGCAATTTTACGATCATAATTCATGTTAAAATTCCTAAACCTACGCTAATCGACTTTAACATGTTGCAAACCACCCAATTATATGATATAATAAAAATGCCTTAACACTTTAAATTTGAGAGGTTAAAAACGTGGAAATAGCAAACAGATGGTATTCCCTAAAAGAAATATGCGAGTATCTCGGTGTAAGCAGAGATACAGTTTTCAAATGGATCGATAGCAAAAATATGCCCGCGCATAAAATGGGCAGACAATGGAAGTTTAAATTGGATGAAGTTGATAACTGGATTAAATCCGGAGCTTCTGCCGACCACTAGCGTTTGAGAAGAAAGGCATATGTATGGGATTGTTTTCTAAACTCTTTAAAAAGAAAGATGCGACAGTGAGTATTGCCACGGATAATATGTCATTCAAGAGTCCCGAGTGTCAAAGTTTATGGGACTTAAAGATTTATATGGACGACATATTATCACAAAACCGCTATATCGCAAAAAGTGAATATCGTGCAAAGCTGCTTGACGGAAAGAAAACTGTCGAGTATTTTGGCGTGCTTCAAAGCAGCCGATTGTTAGATGCTTTCTGCAAAAACAATGACCTTGCACTTTCTGCTGTTGAAGCCACCTTGTCAAGATACATCAATTTTGAAACTCTTATAGACGAGCATAATGAGTCATTTATGCGTCGCGCGATGAGCGAGGAAAAATATTATTTAGATAATATTCTTCATAAGGTTGATCCTCAAATCAAACTGGATGAAGATCAGCGCCGTGTTATACTCACAGACGAAGATTATTGTCTCGTTATTGCCGGTGCAGGTGCGGGTAAAACTACTACTGTTGCGGCAAAGGTTAAATATTTGGTTGAGAAAAAAGGTATAGAACCTTCTCAAATTCTTGTTGTTTCCTTCACTAACAAGGCAGTTCAAGAACTTCGGGACAAACTGAATAGAGATTTGGCGATAGATTGCCCTATTGCCACATTCCATTCAACCGGTAATGCCATACTAAGAAAACAATCGTCAGACAAACTTAATATTGTTGATTCTTCAAAGTTATACTTTGTTTTACAGGATTATTTCAAAAGCTCTATATTGAAGAATGAAAGTCTTGTAAATAACTTGATTATGTTTTTTGCTTCGTACTTTGATGCTCCGTATGAAGGTGAAGATCTAAATAGTTTCTTCAATAAAATCGCAAAGTCGAATTTTGCTACAATACGAAGCGATCTCAACGAGTTTAAGCAACAAGTTATTGATATTCGTACAAAAAAATCTGTAACAATTCAAAGTGAAGTAATGCGTTCTCATCAAGAGGTGGAGATTGCAAACTTCTTGTATTTGAATAACATCGACTATGAATATGAGCCGATGTATAAGTATGATATTCTTTTTTCAAAAAAGCCCTATACTCCCGACTTTATTATTCGGCAGGGCGATAAAGTTGCCTATATTGAACATTTCGGCATTACACAAGATGGTAAAAATGATCGCTTTAGCGACGATCAGCTTGAAACCTATAAAAAAGCTATAAATGACAAAATCAATCTACATAGGCAGCACGGCACAAAACTTATATATACCTTTTCGCAGTATTCTGACCGTAGATCTCTCTTAGAGCATTTACAAGAGGAACTGGAAAATAACGGGTTTGAGTTACATCCACGTTCCAACAAAGAAGTAATGGAAAAGCTCGTATCCACCGAAGAAAACCGTTACATAAGAAAACTTGTCAATTTGATTTGTCGCTTTATTACAAACTTCAAAACAAACGGATTTACTGCGTATGAATTTAACCGTATGTACCATTCTACTCAAAATGTACGTACAAGACTTTTCTTGGATATTTGCAACGACTGCTATTTGGAATATGAGCGTTATTTAAAAGAAAATAATGCCGTTGACTTTGAGGATATGATAAATGAATCCGCACGGGTTCTCCGAGAAGTCAAAGAAATGAAAAAGAAACTTGATTTCAAATATATTATCGTAGATGAGTATCAAGATATTTCTCGACAAAGATTTGATTTGGTAACAGCTTTATCGGAAGTTACTGATGCTAAAATAATTGCTGTTGGTGACGATTGGCAATCAATTTATGCGTTTAGCGGTTCTGACATAACACTCTTTACGAAGTTTGAAGAGAAAATGGGCTATGCCAAACTTTTGAAGATCGTAAAGACCTACCGCAACTCGCAGGAAGTAATTGATATTGCGGGTAACTTCATTCAGAAAAATGAAGCACAAATTACAAAAGAACTGAAGTCTCCTAAAAATATTGTTGATCCTGTTATTATCTACACTTATGATGGAAGCCCTAAAAAGCTGAATGCCGATAATAAAAGCGGTGCAAATTACGCAATCGCACACGCTGTTGAAGTTGCGCTCGAACAGATTATTGAATTTAACAAGAAGGAAGGAAAATCTGAAGATTCTTCTATCCTATTGCTCGGTAGATTTGGGTTTGACGGCGATAAATTAGAAAAATCGGGCTTGTTTGAATACATTGACCGTGGAAGCAAACTC
>URSI01000022.1 GCA_900550505.1 uncultured Eubacteriales bacterium | reverse complement strand
CGACTGCTCGCCGTGACTTTTGAAGGCGAATCCGGATAATATGGGTGAAAGGAGAAAATATGTCTGAATACAGTAAGGAAATAGAGGAGATCAAACAGCAGCTTGCGGCGCTCGGCAGCTACGACGAGCAGCTCGAAAAGCTTTACCGTAACGCCGTGGCAGAAAGCGAGCGGGCATATACGGAGGGTGTCGCTGCAAATAATGCGCTGGCAGAGCAGAAAAAGAGCGAGGCTTCAGAAGAGAAATACGCCGACCGCCTCAATTTCGGTCAGTATGCGGCAGACAGAGGCTTGTCAAAAAGCGGAGAAAGCGTGCAGGCGGAGCTCAACCGTACGCTCATTGAAGCAAATAAGCGCACCGCTGCCGATACGGCGGCGGCAAGTGCAAACGCTCAGTTAAAATCACAGCTTGACAGCGATGTGGCAGCGCTCAACAGTGAAAAGGCAGAAAAGCTCATGCAGTATTCGCAGTCCGAAAGGGAAAGACTGAATGAACGACTTGAAGATCTGCTTGATATGGAATATACTGCGGAGGGCTCACCGGGAAATTCCTCCGACGGCAATGGTGCGGACACAACAGAGCCTTATACGCCGAAGCTGAGTGCTTCGTCGCTCGCGCAAGCGCTAATGGAGAGATTTTCCGGTGGAAATGACGAGCTCAGCGAATATCAGTCGAGCATGATCAAGGAGTACCTGCAAAAAGCGCGTGAGGATGACGGACTCGGCGATGATTACATTCGCGATGTTGAGTTTGTGCTGAAAACGCACGGATATGATCCCGGAGTGCTCAGCGATTTGAGCAGTACGGAGCTTGAAGAGATAAAAACGCAGGCTGAACGAGCATATGACAACATTTACCGCATAGTGGAAAAAATAAACGGTCCGCGCATGAATCAGACGCTTGCGAAACTCGGCGCTGAAGAGGAGGCGGCACAGGCCGCACTGTCGCAAATATACAGTCGCGTATATAATATCACTCAGTTTGAGACTGTCGCCAAAGAGTTGGGGTACACTCCGGTGCAGATAAATGAATTTTACCAGAGAAACGAGTCGCGCACCGCTGACGCCCCCGGAAAGGTATACTTAAAGAAAGTCAAAAGCTGAAACCGCCCGCATGATAATAAGACACACGGTGCCGTTATGACGGTCCCGTGTGTCTTTTTGCATATTGGTGTAAATCTGCCCCAAAAGGGCGCACCGTATTCAGCCGGCTAACAGCCGGTCAGCTTCCTCCAGTGTTATGTCGAGCGAACAGCAGAGTTCGTCACGAAGAACGCGCTGTACGGAAGTCATCATTGCGTTGTCTCCGGCAGAGAGGCGCTTGCCGTTGACAGCGAGTGAATGGCTGCGCTTTTTCAGACACAGCAGCATCATGTACAGCTCGCGGCATTCGCCGTTTATCATGATCTCTTTGAATTTTGCATTGCGCTCTATCCTGTTATCGATCCAGTTCATCACACATTCGGCAGAGCTTTTAAGTATCAGTTTTATCTCCTCGGGCGTTTTCAGTGGCCTCATTCTTGATGTCAGCGGGCTGTCAACAGGTACGCTCAGGGTGGTCTTGGGATCATTCAAAGGCCTGAGTACATAATAATCCCGCGAAGATCCGGGAGCGATTTCAAGGCTGCGCATTTCTTCCACGGTACAGACACCGTTAACGCCGTAAACGAGACGGTCACCCTTTTCAAACAATACTGACAGCTCCTTTCCTAATACGATGCTTTTGTGTATATATTATACAACACAATCTGTGAAATTTCAAGAAAAATTTCACTGAATCAACGCAATATATGCACAAAATAATCGCAATAAGGCAATTCCTATGGTCAAAAAATGGATATCCGTATTGCAAGAAACAGTATAATGTGGTATCATCATGTTAAAGTCGGAAACGTATTGCGATGAAAGGAATATGATATGAAGCGATTGATGGCGTTATTCGTGGCTCTGATTTTACTTTTCATGGCGGGATGTGATGTGAAGGAATCCACTTCTGACGTGTCGGCGACGGTCAGTAACGGGGAAACAAGCAGCACAGATTCGAAACAGCCCGGCAGTTATCAGCTTTCGCTTGACGCGTTCCTGGGCGATACTGCCACGCGCGAAGGGGGTCGCCGCAATGTGCTTGAAGGCAAAAGCTATACGACCGAACGCGAATACGGGGAGGCATACCCTGATGACGGGACCAAACTGACGGATGGGATCCGAGCGGATTCCTTTGACAAGTATAACTGGGTCGGTTATACGGGCGGTGCGGTTCAGACGGTGAGTTTTGATCTCGGAGAGGTCGTGACTGGTATAACGGATATCGATATTCGTTCGTTCAGAAATGTTCCCTACGGGATAGGATTGCCTTCGTCCGTGAGCGTTTACGCGGCGGGTGAGGATGAGGAGTATATACTTGTCGGTACCCTTCAGACTCCGACTGATCTGCTTGATGTTCAGACATATGACTACATCTTCAGGTTTGCCCGTGAAGTGGATGCGCGGTATCTCAGATTTGATTTTTCAAAGCAGGAGTTCGGATGGTTCTTCCTGGGTGAGATATCGGCATATGTTTATGACGAGGATTACACGGAAACGCCTGACACGGTAGATGACTACTACGGCGATCCGTTCTCCGGAAGCGACGATAACACATATTGGGACAGCAACAGCGAGTCTTATACGGAGACGGATAATCTTGCTTTGGGGAAAAAGGTATATATAGATTCTTTTTCACCTATTCCCGCGGATAACGCCGACGAGACAAACAACAGTCCCCTTGAAGACGCGGGTGTCCTGACCGACGGACGTAATTCCGGGGTGGCAGGATGGACGGCGGAAGGTATATTCAGGTTTACCCGAGGTGAAGGCAGGACGGTGATCATTGACCTTGAGCACATATCCGGGATAAGTTCTGCCGGCGGCTCACTCGTCAGCTTCAAATCATGGGGGATCTTCCTTCCGGAGGCCGTGATCGTCAGTGTGAGCGAAAACGGGCGTGACTGGCAAGGGATGGGCAAATATGATATCGATTACGAATCTTACGGGCAGGAAGCGACTGCGCTTGTTTTTGAGGTGGATTTCGGCTGCGTCATCGCGGCACGCTATGTGAAATTCGCGTTCCGCACGCCTACACACGCCGCAGCTACCGAATTTACCGTTACAGGTACGAAGCAGGTGACGGACACGGCGCTGAAAGTTGATCCTTCTGCGGGTCTGTACGACAGGTATGCTACCGATTACCACGGGCGTACGAACATACTCTGTACTGCCATGGGCAGCGGCGAGCCGGGCAAGTTCGATTTTGACTACGCCATGAATACGGTCGAGGATTACCTGCCGTATGTCGCATACATGGAAGGCGATACCATTGTCGATACATTTATGGACGGATTTGTGATATCACCCACCTCTGCCTATGTCACCGAAGAATACAGACGCACGCTCGTGGGCTGGAAGCACTACATAGAGGCGCAGTTCCTTGAGGGATATAATCTTGACGCGCTCGATGAAGCTGTGGGCATGACAGCAGAGGCACTCGGGCTTGACGGGTACAAGGGCGGGATACTGCTCTCGATACTTCAGCCGTTCGCTACTCTTGAGGACGGTACTGCGAACAGCTTCGGTGATATTGACGGAGACGGCGTTGACGATCCTCTGACCGATGCGGCGAACCGCCGTATGGCGGTAAAATGGATGATCGACACGCAGCTTGCGCGGTTCGAGGCGTCCGGGCTTGAAAATCTTGAGATCATCGGGTTCTATTGGCAGGAAGAGAGTATCATAGGAACCGGTGAGGAAGCGGGTGATCTGCTCGATTATACGGTCGAATACCTTGACGGTCTCGGCTATGATCTGCTTTGGATACCCTATTACGATGCAAAAGGGTTCACCGACTGGAGAGAATACGGGATAGCTACTGCATGTCTCCAGCCGAATTATGCCTTTACCACTACCGATACCACAAGGCTTGAAGCCTGCGCGACTCAGGCAAAGCTTTACGGCATGTGCGTGGAGATAGAGTGCGACGATGTCCTGAATTCTGCGGCGGTCGTAAAATATAAGCAGTATCTGGAATACGGCGTCGAGCTCGGCTATATGGATGCGCTCAAGGTATATTATCTCGGTGCTCTTCCGGGTGAGCTCATAACTGCGCTCGAAAGTCCTTATGAGGCAACGCGCGCCATATATCGCGACACATATCTCTTTGCGAAAAAACAGCTTGGTGATGACTACAATCAGGGACAGGCAGTAGTTTCGGGTACACTTGAGGCTTCTTACGACGTGAGAGGGATAATATGCTCCGGTAATTTCACGATGAGCGGTACCGAGGACGAATATCGAATAGTACAGACGGTGTCTCCGGTGTACGGGTCGCTGCGTATCGACCGCGACGGCAGCTTTATGTATACGGCTCCGAGGAGATTTGTCGGAACGGACAGCTTTACTGTGGTGGCTGATTTCGGCTATGGCGTTTCAGAGGAATACACTGTTGTTATTGAGATCGACTGATGTACCGGTGAATGTTTCAAATATGAATAAAGGTCCGTCACCGCAACGGTGACGGACCTTTTTCGTTGTCGTCATATTTAAAGTTCAAGCATACGGACTTCGCTGCCGAAAAGCTTTTCGGCTATTTCGTCTACCGTGAAGAAAATGTCTTTTTCGGGCTCGCATATGATATCGTGTTTATCGCTCCCGGCAAAAAAGGCACATCCGGCATCTTTACAGCAATGGAAGAACCTTGAGTATTCATACATGAGTTTGTCTGATGCGTGCGCGAGTGACGAGGTGTTGAGTTCAATAGCGATATTATTTTCAAACGCGGCACGGGCGCACTCGGAAAAATCGGAATCGGTTATGAGCGAAAGCAGCTCGCATGCCGGTTCGTCCGCAGTGCCGACCGGGACGAACGGATGCACTATGCCGGTGATCCTGTCGGCAAGCGGGTGATTTGCCACGCCCAGAAAGCTTCTGACAAGATAATCCGCGTGCTTTCGCGGTGTGTCACAGCTGTCGGGGAGCACGAAGCCGCGCATATGGGTGTGTGAATGAGGCACGAGCACATAGTCGAAAAGTTCGGCGTGCTCACGGCTGATACCGAGCGTACCGTTTGCATATTCCGTTTCGCATCCGAAAATCACACGCGGGGCGCCCGGCTCTTTCAGAACAGTTTCAGCGCATTTTGTGAGTTCATTCTTCAAGGAGAGCACGTGCACGGTATTTTGCGGCGCGTACCACCCGGAAGCGCCCGGAACGGCTTCGTCCCAGTAGTGATTTGCAAACCCGATCAGTTCCAACCCTCCGCGTGCGGCAGCAGCGATATATCCGGAAGCGTCGGCCGTTCGTGCGGCGCAGCTCGACAGTGATGTATGTATATGAAGGTCACGAGAAGAAAATTTCATGTTCCGTTCTCCGTTTCAATATCTGAATGATAGCGGCAGACTTCCGAAAGACGGCACATCCCACAGCGCGGTTGGCGCGCACGGCATATGTCACGGCCGAAAAGCACGGCCTTGTGGCAAAAATCGCTTTGAGACCGCAGCGGGATTATTTCCTGCATTGTCCGTTCGGTCGTTAACGGATCCGGTTTGTCGGTGAACCCGAGCCGGTTGCAGAAACGAATCATATGTGTGTCGGCGACGATCCCGCCGAGACCGTAAAGATCACCCCGTATAAGATTTGCGATCTTTCGTCCTACACCCGGCAGTGCAAGCAGCGAATCCATGTCCGAAGGTACCGTCCCGCCGTGGATGCTCACGAGCATCGAACAGCATTCCTTGAGATTGCGGGCTTTTGCGTTATAAAGCCCTACGGAACGTATGACGGCTGCGATGTCCTCTACGTCCGCGGCAGCCAACGAGGCCGCGTCCGGCCAGCGCGAAAACAAAGTAACACACACTTCGTTGACGCGTTTGTCCGTACACTGCGCCGACAGTATGGCGGCTGTAAGCAGTCTGTATCCGTTATGGTCATATTCAAGCCCGCATGCGGCGTCCGGGTAAAGTTCCGTCAGATAGGTTTCTGCAAGTGCATAAATCCCGTTCGGCTTCATTCGAAAAGATAGTCGACGTCGCCTGACAGCAGCGCCAACACTCCTTTATATACTGTTTCCGGCTCTTCATCAAATCTGTCACGCAGTCTCTCGGCATATGCCGCGGAGCGCACGAATACCGTAGTTGAAAATAACAGTTTGCCGTTTTCGGTTATTGAGCATACGACGTTATAACCGTCATCGGTCTGTTGTACGGATGCACTGGTGCTGCCGCCGCTCAGTCTGAACGCCATCGCACGCTGTGCGCTGCGTATCGCCTTTTCTTTGATCTGACCGTACAGCTTGGTATCCAGCCCTTCCGTTATGGCGTGACCTTTGGGCGTTACCGAATATGTCTTGCCTGAGCCGTCCGGCTGTTCGATATATTCGATCAGGCCGTTATCGCACAGGTCTCCGAACGCATCGGCAAAATCGAAATACGTGACCACGCCGTCCCTCAGCACTATGTCATTTATCACCTCAAACTCGAGCGGTACTCCTATACCGTCAAGCAGCAGCAATATGAAAAGTTTGATCTCAAATTTATCGGAAAGTTTCATCAGGTACCGCCGTTCGCAATTAAAATCTATCCGCCGTTGAGGCGTGACTATGGTCTGCCGTGCCAACTACACGCATACACATTACCTGAATAATATATCATAAGTTGTGCTAAAAAAAAAGAATTTGTGCGAAAAAAAATAAAAATTCGATTTGCCCCTTGCAAAATCGTAAGGAATGTAATAATATATTCAAAAAACAGAAGGGTGGAAACCTCGTATGATAGATAAGGTCAAGGAAGTGCTTTCGAAACAGCTGCGTATTTCCGTCGATAAGATCGATAACGATGCGGGGATCATGGAAGATCTCGGCGCAGATTCGCTTGATGTCGTGGAGATGCTTATGACAATAGAGGATCAGTTCGGCGTAACGATACCTGACGAGGATGTGGTGCAGCTTCGTACCGTCCGTGATATCGCCGAGTATCTGGAAAACGCCGAGTAATGCCGGAACTGCTTTGCCCGGCAGGCGGGCGTGATCAGCTGGAAGCGGCGATAAGCGGCGGCTGCGATGCCGTGTATTTAGGCGGCAGCAGGTTCAGTGCGCGGGCAAAGGCTGAAAATTTTGACGATACGGAGATAATCAAGGCGGTCGAAAAGTGCCGCCTTTTCGGTGTTCGTGTATATGTGGCGCTGAATACGCTGCTGCGGACCAAACAGCTTGCGCAGGCACTTGATTTCGTTGACTTGCTTGAGTCTCAGGCGCCGCCGGATGCGTATATAGTTCAGGATATGGGGCTGCTTTATGAGCTGCATCGTCGCTATCCGGGTATTCCGCTCCACGCGAGCACGCAGATGGCGGTGCATTCATCAGGCGCAGTTGATATGCTCAGGCGCCTTGGGGTGAAGCGGGTTATCTGTGCCCGTGAAATGTGCCGCGAGGACATAGCGTGTCTGTGCAGAGTGATAGAGACAGAGGTTTTCGTCCATGGTGCGCTTTGCGTGTCACAGAGCGGCGGATGCCTTTTTTCTTCGTTTGTAGGTGGCAACAGCGGGAACTGCGGCAAATGTGCGCAGCCGTGCCGGCTTGAATATCGTGGGAGCGAAAGGTACCCGTTGAGTCTTAAAGACCTGTGCCTTGCCGGTCACGTGCGGGAGCTTATTGATATGGGCGTGGCGTCTTTCAAGATCGAGGGGCGTATGAAAGATCCGGCATATGTATATACTACCGCTCGTGTTTACCGGAAATTGATCGACGAGAGGCGTAACGCCACTTCGTCTGAGCTTGAACTGCTTTCGGCTGTATTTTCGCGCAGCGGATTTACTGACGGATATTTTACTTCCACACCGTCACGCTCTATGTTCGGCGTGCGGACAGAACACGACAAACGTATGAGCCGGGAGACAGACATTGAGATAATACCGAAAAAGCTTGACGTGTCATTGGATTGTACCGTGTCGTTAGGTAAACCGGCGGTGCTGACTATGGGCTGTGCCGGACATTCCTTTACGGCGGTCGGTGCCGTCGCCGAAAGGGCGCAGACTGCCGGAATTACCGTGAAAAGGGTAGAGACTTCGCTGTCAAAGCTGGGCGACACCTGCTTCAGTGCGAAAAATATCAATGTCGAGCTTGACGAGGGCGTCAGCGTCAGCGTTTCCGAACTGAATGCCCTGAGACGTGATGCTGCGGAGGGCCTGAGAAAAAAGATCGTAAGCGGCGCGACGCCAAAGCATTTTACTGCTGACGGCGCGCCGTGCCTGACCGGAAATGTCCCTCAGGAATGTTATGATGTTCTGCGGTTTGAATACTCGATGCCGGATTTTGACAGATTGCCGGGGAATGCACGGTATGTAGATGTTCCTTTGTGGCGGCTTCGCAGGGTTCCGACGCACATATTGCCGCAGGTGCGTGTATTGATGCCCCGCGTGGTTTTTGATTCCGAACTTGACGATATACGCTCGCTGCTGAAAAACGCCCGGGAGATCGGTGTGCGGAGCGCGGTGATAAGGAATCCCGCGCAGCTCGTGCTGGTGCGGGAGTTTGACGTCTTTGCCGATTTTACGTTCAATATCATGAATGAGTGTGCGTTAGACGCTTGTGTGGAATTGATGGAAGGCGGTTTGAAGGCGGCAGCTGTGTCTCCGGAATTTCCGCTTGCCGCAGTCGATCCGCTCAGAAAACCGATTCAGGTCGAATACCCGGTTTACGGAAGACTGCCGCTTATGCACACTCAGACATGCATCATACGTCGTATCAACGGCAGATGCGAAGCCCGTGGGCGTTCGTGCATACGGGAACCCGATTGTCGTGCCGTGCTGGTTGACCGCATGGGGGAAAAATTTCCTGTGGTGCGGGAGACCGGGCACCGAAACGTCATTTATAATTCGAGACCGCTGTGGAACGAGCCGGAAAAACATCCGCACTGCGGACACATATGGTGCTTTACCGATGAAAGCACAGAAGAAATAATCTCTGTCCTTGCAGGCGGTAAGCCACGGAAATATACAAGAGGATACTGAAAAATGCGGGCACCGACCGGAATCGTCGGTGCCCGCGGTATTTTTATCGTTTGAACGTGACGCAAAGCGGACGGATGTGCCGCCGTCAGATCTCGATCAGCTCGTATTGCTGAGTGCCTATTCCGATTTTCTCGGCGTGTTCCAGTGTAACGCGCCAGTCTGTGGACGGATGGTTCACGTGGAAGTGATCGCCCTCTATGCCCTTGTCACGGTTTTCCGAAAGCTGTGTGTTGGGTATTATAGGCATCCTGTTGCAGAGGTCGGCACAGGCGCGGTCAAGTGCTACGGGATCGAATGAGGCGAGCATTCCCACGTCCGGGATGATGGCGGCGTCATTTTCACGGTGACAGTCGCAGAACGGAGACACGTCCATAACAATGTTGATATGGAACGACGGACGGTGCTGAACCACTGCTTTGGCATATTCCGCCATCTTACGGCAGAAGTTGTCGTTTGCGCTCCCGCCCGGTACGCTGATTGCTTCCGGACGGCAGGCCGATATGCATCTGCCGCATCCTACGCACTTGGAGTGATCTATAGTAGCCTTTCGCTCCGTGACGGTTATCGCCCCGTGCGCACACTGGGTCGTGCAGCGACGACAGCCCACGCAGAGCTCTTTGTCGACCACCGGCTTGCCTTCGTTATGCTGCTCCATTTTCCCGGCGCGTGAGCCGCAGCCCATACCGAGGTTCTTGAGCGCGCCGCCGAATCCGCTGCCCTCGTGACCCTTGAAGTGATTGAGCGATATCACTATATCGGCTTCCATTATGGCGGTGCCTATCTTTGCTTCTTTTACGTATTCGCCGTTTTCGACGCTGACAAGCCGTTCATCCGCACCGTTGAGCCCGTCGGCTATAATTATCTGACAGCCGCAGGTGGTGGGATTAAAGCCGTTCTCATTTGCCGCGTCCAGATGATCGAGAGCGTTTTTACGCTGCCCCACATACAGAGTGCTGCAATCGGTCAGAAAAGGCTTACCGCCCAGCGCTTTGATTCGCTGCGCGACTACCTTCGCAAAGTTCGGGCGCAGGAACGCGAGATTCCCCGGCTCACCGAAATGGATCTTTATGGCGGTGAATTTGCCGTTGAAGTCGATCTTGTCGATGCCGGCGCGTACTATCAGCGCATCCAGTTTCTCAAGCAGCGTGTGCGCGTAGTCCGTCCTCATGTCGGTAAAGTATACCTTGGATGATGTTTCCATTTTAATGTCCTTTCTATGCTTATATCTTGCCTTCTTTTGTTTGCCTGCGTTTATATTATGACATTGTGAACATTTACAAATGTTGCACGGCAGCAACGGCTTGAAAAATCCGCTGTTTTGCATATTTGTCAATGATAAGAATGTTTAAAATGAACATAATACAAAAGGGTGAGTTTCTGTTATGATGCGAAAAGTTGGAAAACTTCACGGTGCGGGTGAGATCGGCTCACGTATGTCTCACGCAAAGGCATCGCCGACGCCCGGAAAAGGTCGCAGCGTCCGCTTCGGTCTGACTGCCGTTGGCGTATTTGTTATCGGTCTCGTTATGGCGCTCACGTCATGCGCGGATGGTGCTACGACGACGCTTTACGGAAGAGAAGGCCGCTACACGGTAAAGGCTACCGATGGGTGGAGCGTATGTGAACCTCTCAACCGGGCGGCGGACGGCTCAATGAAAAATGAATCGGAGCGACGTTATATGATCGTGCTTTGTGAGTCGAAGTCCGATTTTGAAGAAGGTATAGAGCTTGACAAGTATTCCTCGCTTGTGAGTGAGGCTTTTGCGGGAAGATACGCTGCCGAACAACATGAGTCCGATGATGGCGCAATGGTGTTCAGCTGTACCGTTGATTCCGTAAAGGTAAGCTACTACATCAAGACGTTTGAAGATGAAAATACGTTCTATCAGCTTGTTTTTTGGACAAATGCGAGCTCGTTTGAAAAGAGCCTGAAGGATTTCAGGCAGATATGCCGTTCCTTTCGGCTGTCGAATGAGACGTGATGCATGAACCTCATTCGTCGGGGACAGAAGAACGCCGCACAATTTGTAAAAGAGGCGAACATCCGCAACGCTCGGGTTCGCCTCTTTTGGGGTCGCACGTTTGGGCGTGCGTTCGGAACCTCTTTAATGACACAAATCAGTTCTCGGCGCTTTTGTTTTCGCTGAGTACTTTGTCACCATACAGATTGAATCGGAACAAAAGCGAATCATCCTCAGGATCCTCACAAAAGATCTTTGCTTCGTCTATCATTCCGCCACTCACGAGCTTTGTGAGCCCTATCACCTGACAAAGTTTGCTTTTGAGATTGAGCTTATCTCCCTCCGGAGTGATGAGCCACACGTTCCCTTTGCACTGATCAATGGCTTCGATAAACTTTTCAAAATGAATTTTGTGTATTTCTACAGAACCCATTTGCATATCCCCCTTTCGACTGAAATACATTGTATCATCCGCAAAAGCCATTGTCAACACATTATTTTACAACACTGCCGCAGTATTTCGCCATTCGTGCAAAAAATGTGCCGTAGCGGCATAAAATTGTTGACTTGCCGTGAAACATGGTGTATAATCGACGCAGTGAAATAGGAAAGGTGCCAATATGGATCTGTTGAAGGTGCTGCTTGTCAGCATGCTCCCCGTTGCCGAATGTCGGCTTGCCATCCCACTCGGTGTGCTTACGTACGATCTGCCTGTGTGGATCGTATACATAGTTGCCGTCATCGGAAACCTTTTGCCGGTGCCGTTGATCGTGCTTTTCGGAGGACGGGTGCTTGAGTTTATGGCAGAGTTCAAGAAACTCGGTGCGCCGTTCAGGTGGATAATAAAGCATGGTGAACATAAAGCGGCGAAGATCCGCGGAGCACTGTTTGTCGGGTTGCTCACATTTGTGGCGATTCCGCTTCCCGGGACCGGTGCGTGGACTGGTGCGCTCATAGCTATCACTCTCCGTATGAGGCTGCGTGAGTGTATGCCGGCTATAGGGCTCGGGGTAATTATTGCTGCGGC
>URSI01000021.1 GCA_900550505.1 uncultured Eubacteriales bacterium | reverse complement strand
ACCACTGCTCTGATTTTGTTTTTCATAATGTCCTATTTGATATTGCAATTTAGGTCCGTAAAAAGTTTAGAGTGAAATCCAAAAAAAGTGTTTACTTTTTCAGTGCGTTTAATTATAATACATAGGATAACGAAATACAAGAGAAAGTTTTGTGAAACATGAGCAGACCTTCAGACAATAAAAATCCCCGCCTCGGCACGGTCGGCGGCGAAGCCGTGATAGAGGGCGTGATGATGAAAAGCCGTGAGCGCCACTCGATAGCGGTCCGTGCGCAGGACGGCGGCATCGTCGTCAAGAACAAGTCCAATAAAACGGTGCGCGACAAATGCCGTCTGTTTCGCGTGCCGTTCATACGCGGGATCGTAAATTTTGTGGAGACGCTGATACTGTCATATTCTACGCTCAGCGATGCCGTGGATATGCTCGGCCTGGAAGAGGAGCCGGGCAAGTTCGAGAAGTGGCTGAAAAAGCGCTTCGGGGCTTCGTTGATGAATGTGTTGACGGGGCTTTCATTCGTTTTCGCCATGGCTCTGGTGGTAGGCCTGTTCGTCTATCTGCCGACGCTTGCGGCAAAAGGAACTGAAAGGCTTTTTGATGTCGAACTCGGTTACTGGCGCAGCGCCGTCGAGGGAGTTTTCAAAGTTATCGTTTTCGTCCTGTATCTGTTCCTTGCATCTCTTCTGCCGGATATGCACAGGGTCTTTATGTACCACGGAGCCGAGCACAAGACGGTGTTCTGCTATGAGCACGGTGCGGAGCTTACGGTGGAGAACGTAAGGAGAGAGAGCAGGTACCATCCCCGCTGCGGGACTTCATTGCTGTTTGTGATCATCATCATATCGATACTGGCGGCGACTGCGTTCACGACTGACGTTGTATGGCAGCGCGTGGTTATCAAGATTTTGTTGCTTCCGGTAGTAGTAGGCGTCGGGTACGAGTATATAATGTATGCGGGTAAACACGACAACATTGTCACCCGTATACTGTCCGCACCGGGGCTGTGGATGCAGCGTATAACCACCAAGGAACCGGATGAGGGGCAGATGGAATGTGCCATCACGGCGCTCAAGGCTTCGCTCCCGTCGGTGTTTCCGGATTTTTCCCCTCGCCTCTGGGATCAGCCCGGTGCCGGAACCGGGGCGGACCACGCCGACGCTCCGGGCACTGCCGGTGAAGCGGAAGTTGCGGCTTCGGATGAGGAAGTGCCGGAATGAAAATATCCATAAACGAGCTCAGACGCGACCTTGCACGGGAACTGTCCGCATATACCGATGAGTTTGTGACTCTTGCGGATCTGATAGTGGCTCATTCACTGTGCATAGACAGAAAGACTTTGCTGACGCTTCTGGATACGGAAGTCGATGAGGCGACCGTGGTCCTCTGCCGGGATATGGTGCGCCGCTTCGCATCGGGAGTTCCGCTTCAGTATATATTCGGAGAGTGCTGGTTTTACGGATTGCCCGTTTCGGTGGGTCCGGGGTGCTTCATACCGCGGAGCGATACCGAGATACTTGCTGCCGCGGCGATAGAGCTGCTGCCCGACAGGGGCAGGTTTGCCGACATATGCTGTGGCAGCGGATGCATATCTCTTGCGATCGCTTCAAACAGACCTGACGTAACCGGGATGGCGCTTGACTATTATCACGCGCCGCTTTCCTTTGCGGGGGAGAATCTTTCGCAGTATCCGGCGGTGAGTGTGGAGCGGTTCGACGCACTTGAACCGGAGGAATATTCCAGGATATCCGGTGTCGATGCGGTGGTTTGCAACCCGCCGTATATACCGGCGGATGAGATATCCATGCTCGAGACCCATGTTCAGGCAGAACCGCATACTGCACTTGACGGCGGTCCCGACGGACTGACGTTTTACCGTTCGGTCATCTCCTCGTGCGCGCCGCGCCTCGGAAAAGGGGCGTATATGATGTTTGAGGTCGGCTTCGGGCAGTCGCAGGACGTTGCGGCGATGCTTGAGTCGGCAGGGTTTGACGTGTCATTTCGCCGTGACATGGGGGATATAGAGCGCGTAGTCATAGGAGAACTGGTATGAACGAGCTTACGTCGCGCGTTTCCGAGCGCGTAAAGCAGCTTGTGAGACTGTGCGACAGAAAAGAACGCATCGCGTCAGGACTGTTCAGATTCGAGGGCGCCAAGCTTCTGAAGGAATACCTTGACGCCGGGCTGAGCCCGCGTGCGGTGTATGTTGCTGCGGACGCTTTGGAAAAGTATGCGGAACTGGTTAAAAGAGTGCCTGAAGACAGGCTTTGCCTCGTTTCGGACAGTGTTTATGATAAAATCACTTCCGATTCGGCTCCTGACGGGGTGCTGTGCGTTTCCGATCTGTTGCCGAATGTCGCATCAGATGAGTACGCAGGCGGCGGGGTGATGCTTGAGTCGGTCAGGGATAACGGCAATGTGGGTACCGTACTGCGGTCGGCGCTCGCTTTCGGCGCCGATGCGGTGTATGTCAGCGCCGACTGTGCGGATGTATATGCTCAGAAGACCGTGAGAAGTTCCATGGGCGCGGTGTTCCGTCAGCGGATAGTGGTGTGCACAGACCCTGAGAACATGGTGCGTGAGCACATAGCCCGTGCCGGCGTGTGCTGGGCAGCGATGCCGTCGGGCGGTGCTGCTGTCCTCGGGAGAGACGGGATAAGCCGCAGCGATCTTGTGGTCATCGGGAACGAAGGCCATGGCATCAGCGCCGGGGTGGCTTCGCTTTGCCGTGCACTCAGCATTCCTACCGACGAACGGAGCGAGAGCCTGAATGCTGCCGTGGCGGCTTCGGTCATTCTGTGGGAGGCTGCCGCTCACGGCTGACGATGAAAACTTTATAAGTGTTCAGGTGGAAATCGTTTGTATGTGACTTTGTGCGGATAACGTGGAAAGGGTGGTGCGGATGAGCAAATTGATTTACTCCGTGTGGCTTGCCTGTGCGCTCGGACCTGCGAACAAGCAGGGACGCAAACTGCTGGCAGCTTTCGGAGACGATCCTGCCGCCGTATACTCCGCCGGGAGCTATGCAGATCTGGGGCTTCGTGAAACCACTGAGAAACGGTTGCTGGACAAGGATCTCACAAGGGCGATCGACATAGTGGGCAGGTGTGAGCGTAGCGGGATAACACCGGTGGCGCTCGGCGATCCGCTGTATCCCTCACGTCTGCGGATGCTGGGCGACAGACCGTACCTGCTCTACATGAAGGGGAGGCTGCGACAGCTCGGCGAGACGCCGTGCGTGGCGATAGTCGGTACCCGTGATGCCGTGCCGTCCGGATTGAAGAGCACGTCCGTTCTCTCGTCCGGACTTTCCGATTACGGCGTGACCGTAGTAAGCGGGCTCGCGTACGGGATAGACTCACAGGCGCATCGCAGCTGTCTTGACGGCGGAGGATTCACCGTGGCGGTGCTCGGCTGCGGTCATGAGCGCGCGTGGCGCTGGTACAACGGTGAGATGCTTTCCGAAATAGCTGAAAAAGGCATGATCATCAGCGAATATCCTCCGAATTTTCCGGCGGCGCGCTATACGTATCCGCAGCGCAACCGTATCATAAGCGGGATAAGCGATGCGGTGCTGGTGACGCAGGCCGGTATGAAGAGCGGAGCGCTGATAACGGCCGACTGTGCGAAAAAACAAGGCAGACTTATATTCGTTTCACCTCCGGTAGCGGGGGATGAAGCGTATGAGGGGACTGCATGGCTGCTTCGTTCCGGCGCACAAGTCGCGCATTCGGCTACGGATATAGCCGAAAAGCTCAGCGACAGATACGAGCTGAGAAACCCGGATGTGGAACGCATAAAGAAATATCATGCACACGAACCCGTTGAAAACGAGCGTACCGATGCAGGCAACGCTGTTCACGGGACGTCGGGACCGCGTCCGGAAGGTGCTGAGCCGCAAGCGGCGGAACGGTCGGGAGCGACGGAATGCGAAGCGGCCGTTTTGGACGCCGTGAGAAAAAACGAGGGTATAACTGCCGACGGTCTTGTGAAACTGCTCGGTTTCAGTGTTTCGGATACGGCTAAGGCGCTTACGGCGCTTGAAATACTCGGAGAGATAACCGCGCTGCCGGGTCAGAGATTCGCAGCGGTGTAACCATGTAATGAAAGGCAAAACGCAACGATATGAATGTACTCGTTATTATCGAGTCGCCGTTTAAGGCGCCTGCGATAAGGGGATACCTCGGAAGAGGCTATAAGGTGATGTCGTCGGTCGGTCATGTGCGCGACCTGCCCAAGAGCAAGCTTGGGGTTGACATAGAGCATGACTTTGAACCGCAGTATATAAACATACGCGGCAAGGGCGATGTGATAAAAGAACTGCGCAAGGCTGCAAATGCCGCCGATCTCGTTCTTTTTGCGACTGACCCGGACCGCGAAGGTGAGGCCATAGCATGGCATCTTGCGGCGGTGCTGGAGGGCAGCGCGAAGAAATACGAGCGGATCACTTTTAACGAAATAACAAAGAACGCCGTCAAGGCTGCGGTAAAGAATCCCCGCGAAATAAATATGGATCTTGTGAACGCGCAGCAGACACGCCGTATACTTGACCGCATAGTGGGCTACAAGATAAGCCCGATACTGTGGAAGCATATACGAAGCGGACTTTCCGCCGGACGTGTGCAGTCAGTGGCCACGCGGCTGATCGTGGAGCGCGAGGAGGAGATAAAGGCCTTTGTACCCGAAGAATATTGGAACCTGACAGCGCAGCTTTCGGCGACGGGCGGTGATTTTTCGGCTCGCTTTACCGGACGCGGCGGCAAAAAGCTCGAGGTGCATGACGGCGCAACGGCGAATGAGATAGCCGAAGCGGTGAAAAAGTCGCATATAGTGGTAAGCAGTGTCAAAAAGGCGCTCAAGCAGCGCCGGGCACAGCCGCCGCTGATAACTTCAACACTGACGCAGGAGGCAAATAAAAAGCTCGGTTTTTCGTCTGCGCGTACGATGCGTGCGGCTCAGGAGCTTTATGAGGGCATCTCACTCGGTGATAAGGGTACGAGAGGTCTTATCACATACATGAGGACTGACTCGCTGCGCATATCGGATGAGGCTAGAGATGCGGCACGGGCATATATCGTTGAGAGATACGGAGCGCAGTATTATCCGAAGTCTCCCAACGTGTTCAAATCACGCGGGAATGCACAGGACGCGCATGAGGCAATAAGACCGACGAATGTTTTCGACACGCCGGAATCGGTAGCTGACAGCCTGACACCGGACCAGCTCAAGGTATATTCGCTCGTTTGGGAGCGGTTTGTGGCAAGTCAGATGGCCAACGCGCAGCTTGACACCGTGGTGGCTGAGATAAAAGCGGGAGATTACGATTTCAGAGCTGCCGGATATACGGTGCGTTTCAATGGCTTTATGGCGGTGTCACATGACAGTCAGGAGCATTCCGAAGAACAGCCGCAGGATGAAGAACTCGGAGCCGGCAAACTTCCCGAACTTGCGGAGGGTGAGGAGCTGCACCTGCGCGAGCTGCTGACGGAGCAGAAGTTTACCCAGCCGCCCCCTCATTACAACGAGGCTTCGATGATAAAAACGCTTGAAGAACTCGGCATAGGACGTCCTTCGACCTTTGTTCCGACGATAAATACGATAATAACCAGAGAGTATGTCGTCAGAGACGGCAGGGCGCTGATACCGACCAAGCTGGGCTATGAGACGAATGCGCTCATGAAGGAATATTTTTCCGACATAATCGATTACGGGTTCACCGCCAAGATGGAGGAGGATCTCGACCGAATAGAGCAGGGCGAGGAGGATTACCATGTGACGCTCCGCCAGTTCTACGAGAGATTTGAACCGATGCTTGAGAATGCCGCCGCATCGAACCGTGACCGCGGAGAACCCGAGCTGTCCGATCTGATATGTGAAAAATGCGGCTCAAGGATGGTCGTGAAAAACGGCAGATACGGTAAATTTGCCGCGTGCCCGAATTATCCGGAATGCCGCAGCACCGTCAGGCTCGGCGCGGACGGAAGTCCGCTGACCGAGAAAAAGGCCGAGGTGCTGGCTGAGGAAAAGTGTGAGAAATGCGGCCGGGATATGGTGCTGCGCACCGGGAGATACGGACAGTTTTACGCATGCAAAGGATACCCGGAATGCAAGAACACACGTCCTGTCGTGGCTGACACCGGGTTTACGTGCCCCAAGTGCGGAAAACGGCTCGTATACCGGAAAGTGCGCAGCAAGGGCGGTTTCTATTCATGCGAGGGATATCCGGATTGTGACTTTTCCACATGGGATACGCCGTTGCCGGAAAAATGCCCGGCGTGCGGCGGTATGCTGGTGAAAAACAAACAGAAGAAGACGATAAAGTGTATTGCCGGCTGCGGCTACACCGCGAAAGACGGAGAATGAACACATGGGACAACGCAAGACAGTGATAGTCGACGCCATGAGTGGCGATAATGCCCCCGGAGAGGTGGTCAAAGGCGCCGTCGCAGGTGCTGCGGCGTGCGGATGCAGGCTCGTTCTTGTTGGCGACAGCAAGGTCATAAAGGACATTGCAGGGGACGGCGATTACGAGGCGATCCACACGGACGAGGTGCTGACGATGGATGATGCGCCTTCGTCCGTCATGAGGGAGAAAAAAAATTCTTCGCTTGCGGTCAGCGTGAGGCTGCTGTCGGAGGATGCAGGGGACGCACTTGTCAGTGCCGCGAATACAGGTGCGCTGTTCACTGCGGCTTCACTGATACTCAGACGGTTCAAGGGGGTACGACGTGCGGCACTCGGCGCGGTGGTGCCGCTGAACAAGCCGTTTTTGCTGCTGGACAGCGGAGCGAATCCGGAAATGACCGCAGATCAGCTTCTTACGCTTGCAAAAATGGGTGAGGTATATGCTTCTGAGGTCATGGGGATAAAGTCTCCCCGCATCGGGCTGCTGAACAACGGCACGGAAAGCGGTAAAGGTACCGAGGTCTGCCGTGAGGCATATGTTATGCTGCGCGACTTGATGCCGGGATTTATCGGAAATATCGAGGGCAGAGACCTGACGCGGGGGATTTGCGATGTCGTGGTTACTGACGGTTTCACCGGCAATATCGCGTTGAAATCGATAGAGGGAACGGCGGAATTCGCCTTTTCCACCATTCGCTCCACGCTCGGCGCTTCGCTGCGTGGCAAGATAGCCGGCGCGTTGGTGATGCGCGATCTTCGCGCCCTGAAGCAGCGGTTCAATCCGAGTGCGTACGGCGGCGCTCCTTTTATCGGCATTTCAAAGCCGGTGATCAAGGCGCACGGCGCGGCAAACGCTCAGGCGATAGAAAAGACCATATCGCAGGCGCTGGCATATGCCGATGCTATAGAAATAATGAGAAACAGGGATTATAAATGAACATGACTCAACCGGCTCCCGTCCGTGAGCTTGAGAATACCATCGGGTACAGATTCAGTGATCCTGAGCTGCTCACCAACGCTCTCATACATACGTCATATGTGAACGAGGCACGTTCGCAGGGCGTCAGAGAAGACAACGAGAGACTTGAATTTCTGGGCGACTCGGTCCTTTCACTGACGGTGACCGATTATCTTTACAGGACGAGCGGTCTTAAGGAAGGCGTTTTGACCCGTGTCAGAGCGGCTGTCGTATGCGAAGACACGCTGGCATCAAAGGCCGAGGAGATTTCGCTTGGTAAATACCTTTTTCTCGGTCACGGAGAACTGATGAGCAACGGCAGGCACCGCAAGAGCATATTGGCAGATGCGTTTGAAGCGTTGCTGGGTGCGATCTACCTTGACGGAGGTCTTGATGCGGTGAAGACGTTTCTGCTTCCACGGCTTTCCGGGGATATAGAGCGCTGCCTGCGGAGCGGTTCCGAAGACTACAAGTCCATGCTGCAGCGTTTCGTGCAGCAAAGTCCGGAGGATATACTTGAGTACAGACTGGTGTCTGAGACCGGTCCGGCACACCAGAGAGTTTTTACGACCGAGGCACTGCTCAATAATAACGTTATAGGCAGCGGCACGGCCGGTTCAAAGCGTCAGGCAGAGCAGCTTGCCGCTTTTGAGGCGCTCAGGCTGTTCGATGCGCTGGGCGACGGCGTGAGATGAAAACACATACCAACATTCCCGTTTTCATAGTGCATGAGGGATGCCCCCATATGTGCGTTTTCTGCTCTCAGCGCGAGATATCGGGGGCACCTGCGGCAGAGACCGAGCCGCTCAGGGTCCGCGAGACTATCGAAAGTTTTTTGGCACGCGGTCGTCGGGAGCGTACCGAAATAGCGTTTTTCGGAGGCAGCTTCACTGGTATAGGTACGGAGAGAATGACCGCGTTGCTTAAAATTGCCGACGAATATGTAAGATCCGGGGCGGTGGACGGAATACGTTTGTCGACACGACCGGACTACATAGATGACGAACGGCTCGACATCCTTGAAGAATACGGTGTTACCGCCATAGAGCTCGGCATCCAGAGTATGGACGACGCCGTTCTGACGGCGTGTGAGCGCGGTCACACCGCCGAAGATACCCGACGTGCCTCACATCTGATAAAGCGCCGCGGGTGTTTCGAGCTGGTAGGGCAGATGATGACGGGACTTCCCGGGGGCACACCGGAAAATGAGCTGTATACCGCAAAGGAACTTGTGAGATGCGGTTGTGACTGCGCGAGGATATATCCGACGGTCGTCATCCCCGGCACGCGCCTTGAACAAATGCTTTTGAACGGCGAATATGAGCTTGCGGACGAGCGTTCGACAATAACGCGCTGCGCGGCTGTACTCAGGGTGTTTCTCGAAAACTCGGTCAAGGTGATAAGGATAGGACTTCAGGACGTGGAAAGCGTCCGCGGCTGTCTGGGATATGACAGCGCGATAGGGGAGCGCGTATGGTCGAGGCTTTATCTTGAGAATGTCCGTGCAGGACTGCGCGGACGAAAAAAGGTCGTGTTGAAAGTGGCACCTCGGTTTATGTCGAGGCTTACAGGGCAGCACAGAGAGAATTTGACGTTGCTCCGCGAGGAGGACGGCGTAGAGTACATAAAGCTCGGCACCGATACGAGTCTCGGAGAGGGCGAGGTAAAAGTTTTATCTTTGTGACCGCCGTTTCAACATCGTCGTTTGTATGTATGACGTGGCATCGTCCGTACGGCATGCTGCCTGAAAATAATGAAATTCAGAAAGTAAAGTATTTGAAATATGATCCTGAAATCCGTAGAGCTTATCGGCTTCAAATCTTTTCCGGAAAAGACGGTAATAGAATTCGGCTCCGGAATAACCGCCATCATCGGTCCTAACGGCAGCGGAAAATCAAATATTTCCGACGCGGTGAGATGGGTGCTCGGTGAAATGTCCATGAAATCACTGAGGGGCAGCCGCATGGAGGATGTTATTTTCACCGGCGCCGCAGGGCTTCCTCCGGCGACATTTGCTTCGGTGACGCTGTGCCTCGATACATCGGCTGAGCATGCTGCGGCGCAGTCTTCGGACGGCGGCGGGGAGAAGCGCAGCCCGGTGGCGTCTATCGGCGACGGGGAAGAGATATCCGTCACACGCAAGCTTTACCGTACGGGGGAAAGCGAGTATTATATCAATTCCAAGCAGGTCAGGCTGAAGGATATCTATGAACTGTTTTATGATACGGGGGTCGGCCGGGAGGGGTACTCCATAATCGGACAGGGAAAGATAGACGAGGTGCTCTCACGGCGTGACGAGGAACGGCGCAGTATCTTTGAGGAAGCTGCGGGTATTTCAAAATACCGTGCCAAGAAAAATGAGACGGAAAGAAAACTGCGTGATGCCGAACAGAACCTTTTGCGTATAGGCGATGTGCTCGCCGAGGTGAAGTCAAGGGTCGGCCCGCTTGAAAAGGAAGCCGAAAACGCACGCAGATATATCGAGCTTTCAGGTGAGAAAAAGTCTATCGAGGTGACGCTGTGGCTCGACAAACTCGATTCTCTGCGTGAAACGCTGAAAAAGAACGAAGAACACCTTGCTGCCTCACAGACGAGATATGACTTGCTTTGTGAAAGTCTTTCCGAACGTGAGAATTGCCTGGACGCGGCTATAAACGAAAGCAATGACCTGAGCGCGAAATATTCGGACGGAGAGAGAAGCTGCCGAGCTCGAACGTGAAGCGGAACGGCTGCGCGGCGGCATATCGGTGACCGAAGCGGAGATACGCAGGCTTGAGGAGCTGAAAGTACAAAGCAATGAGAGCATAAAGCTTGCACTCACGCAGATCGACGCGATCGATGCAGAACTTGGCACTGCGCGTGAAGAGCTTGCCGCAGCGGAAGAAAAGGTTCAGTCTCTCAGACTTGAAAGTGAAACGCTCCAGTCCCGTTATGCGGGAGAGAAGCATAAGATACTGTCCGCTCAGGAGGAGCTCGCGGGAGCTGAAGCGCAGGAGCGTCAGGCTTCGTCAGTGCTCGCCGTTGCGGAGCTTGAAAAAGCACAGCTTATCACACGTGCACAGCTTGCCGAACATTCGCTGGAGAATGCAAATCAGGCGTTGACGTCTTTGGAAGCGGAAAGCAATGAACTCGGGAACGCGGCAGCGGCGGCAGCGGATCTGGCTGAGAATGCGGCGGAAAAATGTCGGAAATGTGAAGCGGTGCGTGAAGCTTCCGTGCATGAAGCGGCTGATGCCGCTGCGATTGAGAACCGGGAACGTGCAACGGTCAGCGAAAAGCGTGTGGCGCTTTCCGCCGTCAGGCAGAGACACGAGAGCCTTGAACGTATGGAGCGGCTGCTCGAGGGATATTCCGACAGTGTAAGGACGCTGCTCGGCGCCGTGAAGGAATTCAGGCTGAGATGTACCGTGTACGGGACGGTATCTTCGATAATAAATACGACCGATGAGTATGTAGTTGCCGTTGAAACCGCGCTGGGCGCAGGCGTGCAGCATATCGTGGTCGAGGATGAAAACGATGCAAAGGCCTGTATAGCTTTTCTGAAACAGAACAGAGCCGGCCGGGCGACTTTTCTGCCGGTCACCACGATAAAAGGACGCAGAGCCGATGTCAGCGCGGTACAGCACAAGGAAGGTTATCTGGGGCTTGCGTGCGACGCGGTGACTACCGAGGCGCGTTTTGAGCCGATAGCGACAGACCTGCTCGGGAGGACCGTAATAGCGCGCGATATAGATTGTGCGTCCGTGATAGCGCGGGCTGCGGGATTCAAAATAAGAGTGGTGACTCTCGACGGACAGGTGATAAACGCAGGCGGTTCATATACGGGCGGTTCGGCGGCAAAGAAAACGGGAATAATGACAAGGTCGCTCGATCTTGAGCGGCTTGCCGCGCAGATAAAGTCAGAGGATGAAGCTCTGCTCGAACTGGAGCTTTCTCTGAGAAAAGCGGAAAAGAAAAGAATTGCCGCCGACGAAGCGGTGAACACCGCAACTGCTGCCCTCACTTCTGCGCGCGCCGACGAGGCGGCTGCGGCGGCGGAAAAATCAGCCGCCGACAGAAGGCTTGCCGAGCATGAAGCAAGAGTCATACAGGCTGCGGCGGCGCTTGAAAACGAAAAGAATGCATCGGCCGCTCTTGAGGATAATCTGAAACAGCTTGAGGAACGCTGCGCAGAACTCAAACGTCAGTATGAGCTTGCGTGTGAAAAAACTGCCGGATCAAGGGCTGCGGCGGAGACCACGGACGAAAGTGAGCGCCGCGCGCTTGAAACGCTGAACGCTTCAAAACTGGCTCTCAGCGAGGCGGAGAGCGCTTTCGGAGGCTGTCGTTACCGTGTGGAGCTGCTTGAAAAGACCAGGAGCGGTATCGCTGAGCGAAAAGAGAGAGACGACGACGCGATAGCGCGTGCGGACGCTGATATCATCAGGCTCAATTCCGAACGAGTCGAGACGGAAAAAGCCGCAGGTCTCGTTGCGGTCAGTCTCGAGAAAAAACGTGCAGAGCAGCAGGAACTCAATGCGGCGATAAGCAACAAGAGGATAGAGGTCGACGGCATCAGAGCCGGTATGCGTGAGGTGTCTGTTGAAAAGGAGCAGGCTTTTGTGGAATTGACATCTGCGCGTTCCATGAATGAAAAGAGCACATCGGAGCTTGAGACCGTGAGCGGACGTCTCTGGGACGAATACGAGCTCACTTACAGCGACGCGCTGCCGCTTCGCCTGCCGGCTGACAAAATGGATAAGGCCGCTTCACGTCTGGCGTCGCTGAAG
>URSI01000020.1 GCA_900550505.1 uncultured Eubacteriales bacterium | reverse complement strand
CGGTCTCCATAACAAACAGCTGGTATTTCAGGGAGGATGACCCGGCGTTGACAACGAGTACGTACATAGAAAATATTCCTTTCGTATTGACCTCAAAGGTCATGAAATGTATAATAACAACGTGTATTATACTACCGGTTTTTTTATTTTTCAAGCTTTTTCGGGAGGTTTCGGTGTATGGACGGAAAAAAAGGCGGGCTTTGCGCCGTTATCTGCGAATACAATCCGTTCCATTTCGGGCATCTCAGACAGATAGAGGAGCTTAAATCACGGGGATACCGCGTGATGTGCATAATGAGCGGGTGTCTCGTTCAGCGCGGCGAAGTCGCGGTCACGGACAAATATACGCGCGCATACGCAGCCGTGGCGTCCGGCGCGGATGTGGTGCTGGAGCTGCCGCCTCCGTACTGCATGATGTCGGCGCCGGATTTTGCGTCCTCCGGAGTCGCGGTAGCCGCTGCGGTCGGTGCGGACACCCTGGCTTTCGGATGTGAAGACCCCGGATGTGTTATTGCCGCCGCACGTGCGCTCGCGGGGGCGGACGACGCGGTGAACGCACTCATACGCGAAAACAAAAGTCTTTCATATCCCAAAGCGAGAGAGCTTTACCTTGACTCCGTCGGAGTGGACGGAAAAATCGCTTCAAAGCCGAACAATACGCTTGCGGCGGAGTATATCCGTGCGGCAGAAAGGCTGGGAGCTATCCGCACGCTGCCGCTGCTGAGGGATCAGTCGCTCGAGAGCGCCACTTCTCTGAGGTCTTTACCCTACGGCGAGATGTGCCGGCGACTTCCGGGGGCGGCGTCCGGGATCTTTGCCGCCGCCGGTGAGTTCAGGACCGAAAGACTCGGCGTGGCGGTGATCGCCGCTCTGCGCACGATGGAGCGTGAGCAATTGCGTAAGTCGTATGATATGACAGATCAGCTTGCTTCACGAATGACAGCCGCCGCGGAAACCGAAACAACTTTGAGCGGGTTGGTCGATGCGTGCGTTTCCGCTACCGTTACGCGCTCAAAGGTACGCCGCGCCGCGCTGAGCGCTTTTTTCGGATTTACCGCAAAGGACGGAGGGACGGCGCCGCCGTTTACCGTTTTGCTCGCGGCGAGAAAGAACGCGACGGATCTGCTGCGCGGAAGAGGCGGCTTTGTCGTTACAAAGCCGGCTGACGCTCACCGCGTGCTTCCCGAAACATCATTGGCGGCGTTCAACCGAGCCATGGCGGTGGAAAGGGTAGTTTTACTGTGCCGCGAGGGGGCTTCTCCGATGCCGGAAACGGGCACTCCGCGGATCGTCGGTTGAATGCGCACCGCCCGTGGGAATTTTCGGGTCGTCAAAAAAACAATGGAAGAGTGTCAGCGCTACGAGAAAAAATCCAAAAAATACAAAAATGATATTGAAAATCTCTGTGCAAGATGCTATAATAACGCCATGACATATGAGGAAAATTTTTCATGAAAAAGCTTGCCGTGGGCGATCTGACATTGGGTGCGATAAGCGCCGCGCTCGGAACGGTGTTTCTCGTTGCCGGGTGCGTGTTGCCGTACGGACAATTGGTGCTGTATCTGATATCTCCGCTGCCACTGACGATGCTGCTTCGCGGCGGCTCGCGCGGGCGGTGGGCGTACCTGCTGTCCTTTGTCGTAACCGGGTCGGCCGCGCTTTTGATGACCGGGTTTAATTATATCGCACTGGTGCCGTATGCTGCGCTTTTCGGGTGGTATCCTTTGCTGGCTGACATAACGCAGCGTATGACCCGTCGGGCGGCGATGGTCGTCCGGTTTGTCGCGTTTGAGTGCGGGGCGCTGCTGATATGGAGGTTTACAGAGCTTCTGACTTTCGATACAGACAGGATAGGCGGTTATATTTTTCCGTTGCTGGCTGTGGGCAGTGTTGCGGCATTCTTTCTGTGCGACGCTTTTGTGCGCAGGGCGATGATACTGACGGCATCGCTTTCGCAGCGGATGGTAAAACAGACAGGAGCGCGTCGCAGGTGAGCTGTTTGAGGTGGTGACGCTTTGATCTCTCTGTTGGATTATGCAAAGGATTTCCTGCGCTCATGTGTGCCGCCTGACGGTATAGTGGCGGATTTCACCATGGGGAACGGGTATGATACCGAGTTTCTGTGCAGACTGGTGCCGGAGGGCACGGTATATGCTTTTGACGTGCAGCCGGCGGCGTTGGAATCGACGCGGAGCAGGCTTGAGGCATTCGGTTTGACGAATGCGCAGCTGCTGCTCGTGTCACATGCAGACGCGGCGCGTTACATAAAAGGACCGCTCAACGGCGGTATGTTCAATCTTGGTTGGCTTCCGGGGAGCGACCGCACGGTGTTCACCCGCCGGGAGAGTACGATAAAGGCGGTAAAGGCAGCGTCGGATATGCTGTGCCCGGGAGGGGTGCTTACCGTTTCGGTGTATCCGGGGCACGACGAGGGACGTGCCGAGGGCGAGGCGCTGCTTGAGACGGTGTCCGGGTTTGACAGATTTGAATATTGTGTTTCCTGCCTGAGACTGGTGAATTCGCCGCAGGCGCCGTTTGTGTTAGTCATTGAACGAAATATAAACAAAAAACTGAAGGATACGGAGAGAGGAAAATGAAAGCGAAAAAACTACTTTCTGCCCTGCTTGCTGCATTGTTGGCGGTTCTTTGCTTTGTCCCCGCTGTCGCTATCGACAGTGAGGGAGTGGCGTCGCTCGAAGAGCTCGGGCTCAGTTATTCCACTCAGAGTTATACCGACAGCGAAGGCGGGACGGGCACCGTTCACTCACTCGTCTATGATCCGGAAACAGCCGGGATCATGGCGTATGTTGACAACGGGAACGCAGGATGGGGGTATAAGACCCTGTCTACTGCCGAACGCATCGAGACGATGACCGATTACAATGTCATTGCCGGTGTGAATGCGGAATTTTTTGATATGAGTACCGGTGTACTTGTAGGCTATGGTATGTATATCACCGATGGCAGGGTCGCGCAGGCTGATACGGCACAGGCAGGCAATGTGCTTGCTTTCGGCAGCGACGGCAGCGTGGATTATGTCAGCTCCAAGCTTGCATACACGGTCAAGGTCGACGGTGAGGAGTGGACGTATAACAATTCTACCGCGCTTGCGTTTATCAACAAGCGCAGCTCCACTTGGGCGAACGGCATATATCTGTGGGATTCGTGCTGCGGCACAAAGACCGATTCCGTGGAAAGCACCCCGGGCGTGGAGATAGTCTGTGAAAAGAAGGACTTCACGGAGATATCGGTCGGTCGCACCTGCACCGCAGAGGTGGTAGAGGTCAGGACCGACTCTTACAATTCACCGTTCGAAGCGGATCAGTTTGTATTGTTCGTCAAGAATGATTCTCCGCTTGCCGAATACGCAAAGAGCATCCAAGTCGGATCACAGATCGATATATCTGTCGAAGAGACTGTGGAAGGCTCTGCCGAAATAATGGAGAATGCTTCCTCAGTTACCTCGGTGCTTTACGCGCCGTTTGTGGTCAACGGAGCTAAGGTCGAGTCGGCGATAACACCTCTTCCCGCATACAACATCGAGCGTCCGCGCACCGGGCTCGGCATCAAGGCGGACGGGACGGTAGTGGTTCTCGTGGCCGAGGGCGACGGCGCTAACGGAGCAAACGGCGTTGACTGCTATGCGTTTGCCGATATGTTTATCGCGGCGGGCTGCGTTACCGCTTTCAATTTTGACGGCGGCGGATCTTCGCAGATCGTGCTTGACAATAACGGCACTTTGGAGCAGGTGTACGGGCTCGGCAGAGGCGTCGGTAACAGCCTTCTGTTTGTCGAGAGAAAGGGCGCAGAGTCGGTGAATTCCGAGCTCAGGCAGGCTCTCGCGGCGGCTATCGAGTCCGTGACCGACGACATGATGGAAGAGAATGCGGTAAAGGTGGCGTACGATGCAGCCGTTGCAGTCACCACGGACGGCAACGCCATGGGCAGCGATTACCGCGCGGCACTTTATGATCTGAACGCTGCCATAGGCGGCAGAACAAAGCTCGTCGCACTTGTAAAATCGTGTGCGGATCTTGAATATTCCGACTATTCCGCGACCGCGTGGCGTGCAGTGCGCGCGGGGCTTGAAACTGCGATAGAAGTGCTTGAGAGCGACACTGCGCTTTCGGGCGATTACAGTGATGCGTATGCGGCGCTGACCGATGTCATTGCTCTTTCCGGCAGTTACAGTGAGAACGTGGCGCTTGGCAAGAGCTACACGCGGACCGGCGTTTGGTCGGATACTCCCAACTATGACGACGCGAACAACACCGAGCTGACAGACGGAGACCCGGGCACCCCCGGCTACGGCGCATGCTGGGCGGGCTTCCATCACAGCTTCCGTGAGGACGGTTATTACCGCGCCACGCTTGATCTCGGTCAGACATATACCGGTCTGAAAAAAGTCGTGATGCACATTTATTACGACTCCGGGGCCGGTTGCGCGCTGCCGAAGAACATTTATGTGCAAACATCGGATACGACGGAATTCGGCGAGGTCGTAGGTACGAACAGCAATATACCGATCCCGGACGGAGTTACCATCGTTAAACCCGCGGTTGAGCTTGACGCTTCCGGACGGTATGTGAACATCAGGTGGGACATCAACGGATACGGGAACTTCTCGTTTGTTTCCGAGATACAGGTGTTCAATGAATACACTCCCGAGAACGATCCCGTTCCCGAGAACGAGCGCGAGCTTCCGACATGGTCGGAGGGAGGTGACACTTCTGAACCCGGTGTTTCCGGGGATGTCTCAGAGGGCGGCGAGACGCCCGATACCGGTGACAGCGTGATTTTGACTGCGTTGCTTGTGATTATCGTTGCGGCGGTTGCGGCGGTCGCGATCAGAAAAGCAAGAAGATAAGCCCGGACAGAAAGCTATTGTGGCACCTCCGAAAGGCGGTGCCACATCGTTTATGGTGGGGAGTATATTGCGCGCGGACATGAGCATATTATTTATATTGTCGTGGCTGCGCGTCGGTGCTTTGTGAGCGGACGGAAAATGTATCAAAGCAGCCGTGTTCGATGAAAACGGTCACGGACGGAGGTGTATTTTCGCGACAGAGTCCGTGATGAAGCCGCGGTTCGTTGTGCGGACAAACTTGCGGAAGTATTTTCGTTTGGACGGTGATGATTTGAAAAAATTCGATCATTCGCTTACGGGAGCGGTTTTCAGGGCTGTCAGCGCAGACGGTGCGAGAGCTGCACAGGTCACCTATTACCTTTTTTTGTCGTTTGTTCCCTTCATTATGGTTGCCGTCTCGTTGGCGGGTGTCCTGGTCCCGTCGGGTGTGGACGCGCTTTTTGATTTTTTCCCTGCTGATACCCGGGAGCTGATAGAAACGCTGATAGCCGAGATGCGGCGCACGGCAACGGCTTTTGTGCCTGCGGCTGCGGCGGTGGCGATCTGGTCGGCGTCACGCGGGGTATACACGCTGCTTAAGGGCATAGGGGAGATATACGGGCGACAAAGAGGAGAGGGGCTTGCTGCTTTGGCAAAGTCATTGCTTTTTGCCGTATTGTATTGCGGTGCGCTTATCACGGTGCTTGCCGTGGGTGCGGCGGGTTCGAGGTTTTCGGGTTGGCTGTTGAGTCTTGCCGGCAGGGTGATACCCGTGCTCGACCCGCAGACGGGAGCGTTCGGGTTGCTGGGCGCGGGGATAAGATACCTTTTTGTGTTTTCGCTGCTGACAGTGTTTTTTACTTTTACGTTTGCCGCGGCATCACGTGGCGGCAGCGAGCCGATGACGCTTACATCGCACGTGGCAGGTGCGGCACTTTCGGCGTTCGGCTGGCTGGTTTTTTCGATAGTTTTCACATATTGTGTTGATAATTTTTCGGATTTTTCCCGTGTGTACGGCAGTCTGGGCTCGGTCGTGCTGCTGATAGTATGGCTGAACGTCTGCGCGCGTATACTTTTTGTTGGCGCCCGAATAAATATGCTGAAGGCAAAAACGATTGACACAGACGTGTCACTGTGATATAATCCAAACGAGGGAAAAGAGGTGTGAGCGGTGCCGCTTGCCGAGAAAATAAGACCGAAAACATTTGACGAAGTCGTCGGGCAGCGCCATTTGCTCGCTCCCGGCGCACCGTTGAGAAGGATATTGGAGTCGGGACACCTGCCGTCAATGGTGTTCCACGGACCTTCGGGAACGGGAAAAACTACCGTCGCGGACATCATAGCCCGTCAGGCGGGACTTTTTCTTGTAAAACTGAATGCGACAGTGGCATCGCTTTCCGACGTCAGGGCAGCACTCGACAGTTCCGCTACGCTTGACGGGCTCGGTGGGGTGCTGCTTTACATAGACGAAATACAGTATTTCAATAAAAAGCAGCAGCAGAGCCTGCTGGAATATGTTGAGGACGGGCGTGTGACGCTGATATGCGCCACGACGGAAAATCCGTTTTATACGCTTTACGGAGCGTTGCTCTCGAGGTCCACGGCGTTTGAGTTCAAGGCTGTGGAACGCAGCGAAATAGTTCCGGCGCTCAGACGCGCGCTCGAGGCGCTTTGTGCGGAGACAGGGGTCGAAAAGCGGGCAGAGGACGGCGCGCTCGAGACAATGGCCGCCGCCTGCGGCGGAGACGTCAGAAAGGCGATAAACACGCTTGAGAACGTGTATTATGCTTCTGACGACGTGCTGACCGTGTCGCTTGCAAACGAGCTTTCGCAGCGCAGCTCGCTCAGGTTTGACCGCGCAGACGACGGACATTACGATCTGCTTTCGGCACTTCAGAAATCGATACGGGGCAGCGATGTGAACGCAGCGCTGTACTACCTTGCGTGTCTGCTGGAGGGCGGCGATTTGCTTTCACCGTGCAGACGACTGCTCGTTATGGCGAGCGAGGATATCGGCTTGGCATATCCCATGGCCGCGGTCATAGTGAAGAGCTGCGTCGACAGCGCGATGCAGTTGGGACTGCCGGAGGCGAAGATACCGCTTTCGCACGCGGCGGCGCTGCTGGCGCTCTCGCCGAAATCGAACAGCGCAAACAGCGCATATAACGCGGCTGCGGCGGACGTGTTTGGCGGCGATGAAATGCCGTATTACCTTCAGAGCGGCAATGAGAAGGACTACAAATATCCGCATTCCTACCCGAATTCGTATGTAAAGCAGCAGTATCTGCCTGACAGGCTGAAGGAACGCAGATATTACTCATACGGGGACAACAAGACAGAGCGTGCGATGCGCGCGTACTGGCAGACTGTAAAGGGATCCGACGAAAAATGAAAATAGTGCGTGCCGAACTGCTTTATCAGACCATACCGCTGAAGCGGCCGTTTGTTACGGCGCTGCGCCGTGTGGATGCTGCCGAAAGTTTTATACTCAGGCTCACTGCGGAAACGGGAGAAACCGGGCTCGGCGCGGCTTCACCTACGGCTGCCATAACGGGTGATACGAACGGATCGATAGTGTGCGCGCTGCGGGATTATATTATGCCGCGTCTCGTCGGCAGTCGGGTCGATATGTCGCTTTTATCCGATATCAAAGCAGCTTTGGCGGGTAATTTTTCCGCGAAAGCCGCCGCCGATATAGCCGTTTGGGATCTGATGGCAAAGGAACGCGGCGAGCCGCTGAGGGTGACGCTTGGAGGAACGCGTGAGCGCCGTACGGTGGAGACAGATATCACCGTGTCGCTCGGTTCGCCTGACGAAATGGCCGAAGAGGCGGCAAAGGCAGTGAACGACGGATACCGTGTGCTTAAGGTGAAGCTGGGCGGTGATCCCGCGCTTGACATTGCGCGCATACACGCTGTGGCTGCGGCTGCCGGCGGCGCGGAGCTGAGGCTGGACGCAAATCAGGCATGGAACGCAGAGACCGCGCTTGCCGTGGATGCGTTCTGCCGTGAAGCGGGTATTATGCCGGCGCTGATCGAACAGCCGCTGGGCAGATATGATGACAGCTCTGCACTGCGTTTGTGTGCACCGTTGCTCGCGGACGAAAGCGTTTTTGACGCGCGTGACTGTGAACGTATACTTTCAACGGGTCAGGCAGACCTTGTGAATATCAAATTGATGAAGTGCGGCGGGCTGACCGGCGCGCTGGAGATATGCGAGGTGGCACGGCGATACGGCGCCCGCTGCATGATGGGATGTATGCTTGAGGGTCCGATAGGCGTGATGGCCGCATCGCATCTTGCGTGCGCCGCGGATGTGATAACGATGGCGGACCTCGATCCTCCGGCGCTTTTTGCGGAGCTTCCGTGCGTCGGCGGCGCCGAGATAGGCGCAGGTACGATAACGCTTGATGAGGACGCAAAGGGCCTGGGGATAGCTTTTGAAGGAGCGGCGGAGATGATATGCTCGATGAACTCAGACTGAACAATACGGCGTTTCTCATAACCGACCTTGAAAGCGGCGAGACGCTTGAAAGCCACCGTCCGGACGAGAGGTTCAGGAGTGCGAGCCTCATAAAGGTATTTATTCTTTGCGCGGCGCTTGCGCAGACCGACGTTTCGGGCGAGGTGCCGTGCCGTGTTGTGATGGAAGGCAGCGAGCTTTCGGAGCTCGGACTGGCGGTATCGAGCATAGACCGGCTGCTTTATATGATGACAGGCTCGAGCGACAACGGAGCTACAAATGTACTGATAGATCTGCTGGGGTTTGAGCGGATAAACGGCTATATATCGGATATAATGGGGCTGAAAGACACGGTGCTGGCTCGAAAAATGCTGGATTACGGCGCTATTGCGGCGGGGAAAGATAATTATACCACCGCATCCGATATGATGGCGGGGATAAAAGAGGTCTTCAGGCTCGGCGGCGCAAAGTATCTTGCGGGTGCGAAGTGTCTTGACAGACTCATGCGTTATGTGTATCACGGCTGCAGGTTTTACGGCAAGGCGGGGGATATGCATGGCGCGGTGCATGACGTCGGTGTTTTTGCGCCGTGCGGCGATGATACGGGCACAACGGGTGTTTTTGCCGCGTTTCTCAGTGAAGATTTTGAAAGAGCCGTCCCGGCGTGCGGCGTCGTGGGCTTGCGTGCGTATGAGATCATGTGCGCCCGGCGGAAAGACAGTGGGTCAGGCGGGCTCCGGGTTTTGGAACATGGCAACGAAAATTATGTTCGCCCGGCGGAAAGGTAGTAAGTGAAAATGTTGAAAAAGCGCCTTGCGGCTCCGAAATACATATATCCCGCCGTTCTGCTGCTTGCGGTGACGCTCGTTTACGCCATACCGCTGCTTAATCTGCCGACGACGAGAGGTCACGACATATTTTTCCATCTTCAGCGTATAGATGCGCTTGCGGACGAATTCCGTCTGGGCAATTATATGCCGCGGATATACAGCACGCTGCTGAGCGGCTGCGGATACGCGTCGCCTATGTTTTACGGCGATCTGTTTTTGTCTTTGCCGGCGGCTCTCGTCTGCGCGGGGATGAGCGTGTGCCGGGCATATACGGTTTTTCAGGTCATCGTCATATATGCCGCTGCGATGTGTGCGTATTTTGCCATGCGGGCAGTGACGAAAAAAGACAATGCGGCTTTGGTGGGCGCGGCGCTGTATGTTTTTTCTTCCTACTTTTCCACCGATCTGTTTCACCGCGGAGCGCTGGGCGAGGCAACGGCGTTCGTTTTTCTGCCTGTGGCGTTTCTGGGATATTATCATATCATGTACGGAGAGCGCGACCGTTGGTACCTTTTGACCATCGGCATGCTGGGGCTGCTGGCTTCCCATACACTTACGAGCGTGATGACGGCGCTGGTGCTGACGGTAATGACGGTGTGTTTCGGCCGGCAGATCATGAAAAAACCGCAGAGACTGGGATTTCTTGCTCTGAGTGCGGTGTGTTTTCTTATTGTCGGGGCGGATTTTCTGTTTCCTATGCTCGAGCAGATGAGCTCGACGACATTTCTTGCCACCGACGGTTATGCCGCGACGAAATGGGGCACTCTTGCCGAACGCGTGATGCCGCTGAAGGCTTTGTTCAACGACACATACGTTTCGCCGGACGGTTCCTGGTGGATCCCCCGTGCGCTCGGTCCGGCGCCGCTGCTGCTTGCCGCTGCCTGGATAGCGTTTGCTCCGCGGGTGCGTGACAGACGGGGAGTGTTTTATACCGGTCTGGCGCTGGTGCTTATGCTTGTGACCACGGAGCTTTTCCCGTGGGAAACGGTGCAGGAGCAGGTAGGGGTCATCCAGTTCCCCTGGAGGATACTGACGTTCGGCACGTTGTTTTTTGCGGTGGGTGCCGCGCTGTTTTACGCAAAGAGCGCGCATACCCGTGTAGGCAGCGTCGCCATGGTCGTCGTTGCCGTATTTTCGCTCGCGTCGTTTGCCGCGTGCTATATGCCGATATTGAACACGTTCATACGTTACAAGAATGAGGGCGTGCCTGAGTATAATTATACCGAAAACATCGGAGCCGCGGAGTATCTGCCCACGAGCGATGCTTTCACGCGCGGCAGCTCATATTCGTCGACATATGCGGCGACTTTGCGCAAAAATGCCGACAAGATCTATTCCGACGGCAAGCTGCGCGCTGCGTTCAAGCGCGAGGGCGATGTTCTGACGGTCCGCTTCGAGGGCAGCAGCAAGGAAAACGCTTATATCGATGTTCCGCTTGTTATGTATAAGGGATATTCGGCGGTGCTTGACGACGGGACCGAGCTGGAGTGCACATACGGTGTGTATAACCGCGTCAGGGTATATATCGGATCGAGGACCGACGGTGTGATAACCTTTGAGTATACGGGTACAACGGTACAGCACGTGAGCCGCGCGGTATCGATATCGGGTGCGGTCCTGCTCTGCGCATATATCTGTTTTTCGGTGTATCGACGCCGCAAAACGGGCAAAGCCAGGGTCGCATCGCTTGAAAGGATGCTTGACGGCGGCGAGGTGACGGAGCGTACCGCCGAAGCTATCGGCACAAGGGACGATGTGGCGCTGATGACCTGCCAGCCGCCGCAGGCGGCTTATGCCCGCATGCGCGGTATGCGGCTGCCGGTGGCGGCATTTGACGGCGCGGTCTGCGTCAGGGATGGTGCGGTCGTATCCTTCGTTCCGCTTCCGCGTGAAACCGTTGCGGAATTGCTGAGCCGTTGTGAAGGGCTTGGGGGAGTAATTCTGTACCGCGTGGGGGACGGACGGGTAAAGTCAGCCGCCCTGCGCAGCGACGTCGTGGCGGTCGGGTACGCAGAGCGGTATCTTGATGACACGGAGCTGATAGACGGCGGGCTTTCCGATCTGCCGGATTCTTCCGGGGAAACGCCGGTGGCAGTCACGATAGTGTGTTCCGAGGAGTCTGCTCGCCGGTGCTTTGACCGTGTGAGAAACGTGCGCGGCACACGGTGCAGGCTCGAGCGCCTTGACGCCGGTGCCTGCGTGGTGTGCGTTTCGGACAGGACGGATCCGGAACGGGCGGTGCGCGGTATGCTCGGCACGGCTGGACGTCATTGCCTTGAGTGTGTTGACTGTCCGTTTATCGCCGATGCCGAGGTGTCGGCTGCAAGGAGTGACGAAACACTTTCCGTTCAGGGTCGCGCCACGGTGCTTGTGCCGGACGACGGACCTGAGACTGCGGCAAAATTCATCGTGGGCGACGATACCTCCGACACCCCGAAGAGCTCGGATACCGTTACGAATTCATAGCCCTTTTCTATCAGTATGGGCAACAGTTCTTTCAGCGCCTGAGGCGTCGGACTTTTACCGGTGTTACCGTCGTGAAACAGTATGATATCGCCGTCATTCAGGTTATCCAGTACAGTCGACACGACATGATCCACGCCGGGACAGCTCCAGTCTCTCGTGTCCTGCCGCCATGACCACAGAACGTATTTCATGTCGCATTCGAGCACGGACTCTATGCTTTGACGCGAATATGCTCCTCCGGGCGGTCTGAAAAGCCGGCTGCCGCTTCCGATCTCACGCAGCAGCCCGGCGGTCCTGGAGATCTCCTGACGGAGCGTTTCGGCGTCCGTATTGCTCATTTTGCGGTGTGAATAGGTGTGGTTCGCGGCCTCGTGCCCTTCGGCGACGACACGCCTTGCGATATCGGGATATTTCTCGATACTTTTGCCTATCATGAAAAAGGTCGCCTTTACCGAGTATTCGGCGAGTATATCGAGTATCTGTTCCGTATAGACCGGGTCGGGTCCGTCGTCGAACGTCAACGCCAGTTTTTTTCCGGCGCTGCGGTTTTCGCACAATACGTCGCCGTTCTTTTTGAAGCTTTCAAGCATTGAATAGGCGTCCTGTTCGAAAAAAATCGACGGCAGCGGTTGCTGCCGTGAGTTGTCGGATACCTCGTCAAAGCCGCGGGGCTGCTTTTGCGGGAGCTGCGAGGAAGCGAGCTCGTCGAGCGTGCCGAACCGGTATCCGCGCGATTCCAGTTCCGTCAGAAATGAATCGAGTATGCCGGCGTTTGTCGCAGAAGTGGGATGAAGCAGCAGCACCA
>URSI01000019.1 GCA_900550505.1 uncultured Eubacteriales bacterium | reverse complement strand
GCCGACACCATAGCAAGGCTCGGTTTCGATTATGTCGAAAACAAGTTGCTCAACGGAACGCTGGATAAAGAAGCGGTGATGAAAAAAACTGTGATAGGCGGCGCTTCCTGCTGAGGTCAAAAATACCGATAGAAATAAACTGAAACGCAACCGTTGAAACGAACAAGGGGCTGCCGTACCGCCTTGCGGGCAAGGGCCTTAAAAGATCCCGTTCCTATTGACGAAGCACCCGCGTCGCGATTCGCGCCGCGGGCACCTTCGCATGAAGAAAAGGATTTTTTATGTTTAAAAACAATTCGCATCATAAATCAACGACTCGTATATCGGCTATGCTGTTGTCGGTGCTTATCGCAACAGTCTCCGCATTCACATTCACGGCCTGCAACGAGGTCACGGACGTTTCCGGCTCACAGTCCGGCGGTGAAATCATTGAATTTACCGATTCCACGGGCAGGCTTGTAACGCTTGACAAAGCTCCGGGCAGGGTCGCCGTACTGTTTGCGTCATTTGCGGAGATCTGGAAGCTTGCGGGAGGAGAGGTCGCCGTGACCGTGGGAGATTCGGTGGAACGCGGTTTTGCAGGCGAAGACGCCGTGCTGGTAGACCAAGGTGCCGGAATGAATATCAACACCGAGCTGCTCGCGGCAGCCGCACCCGATTTTGTCATAGCGTCGGCAGACACCGCCGCACAGGTGAATGCGTGTGAGGTGATGAGAGCTGCCGGCGTGCCCTGCGCGCTGCTGAGCGTCGAAACGTTTGAGCAATATCTCCAAACGCTTAAAATATTCACCGACATAACGGGAAACAAAGATGCATACAGGCAATACGGCACGGATGTATCCGAACGTGTCAGCTCCGTGCTGTCACGCTGCGAAGAGTCAGCCGAAGAAGCGAATGTGCTCTTTGTACGCGGAGGCACGAGCGATTCATCCACAAAAGCCAAAACCGCACGCGACCATTTTGTGGGGGTAATGCTCGAGCAGCTGGGCGCGCATAACATTGCCGACGATGCCACGGCTCTTTCACAGGGGCTATCGCTCGAGCACGTGCTCATATGCCAGCCGGACGTGATACTGATAGTTACCCACGGAAACGAACAGGCAGCCACCGAACACATGAACGAGCTCCTGACCCAAAGCGGATGGCGTGATCTTGAGGCCGTGAAATCGGGACGCGTATATTTTCTCGACCGTGAATTGTTCCATTACAAGCCCAACGCACGATGGGACGAAGCATATTCGGTTCTCGCCTCGCTTCTCTATCCGGAGGGAGAAAATGACTGAACACGGACGAAAGTGCGCGGGTCGTGTGCTGCTGTTCGCGCTTGCTGCCGCTTTCACGATTCTGAGCGTTCTTGCCGGATTCGTTTTCGGCAGCGTGCGGCTTGAGATATCCGATATTTTCGGAGTGATAACAGGCGGCGAATACGAAAACACCTCTAAAATAATACTGCTTGAGCTGCGTCTTCCGAGAGTGATCGCAGCCATGCTCGCCGGCGCCGCACTTGCGACGGCAGGACTGCTGTTGCAAAACGCGACGGACAACGACCTGTGCAGTCCCAATGTCATAGGAGTAAACGCCGGAGCCGGATTTGCTTCCATGATCTGCATGTGCTTTTTCCCCGCCTATTTCAGATTTCTTCCGGCCGCTGCGTTTGCGGGTGCGCTGATAACCACCTTGTGTGTGCTCGGCATTTCGTTTTCCGCACGCCGTAGCAATACGAGGGCAACGGTGGTGCTCGCAGGAGTAGCGGCAGGCGCGCTTCTGAATTCGGGTATATCGTTCCTTTCACAGCTGTACCCGGATGTGCTCCCGTCATATGCGGCATTTTCGGCGGGCGGTTTTACGGGGATACACACGGACGAGCTGCTCATACCGTCCCTGATGATAGCAGTCGGCACGGCAGTCGCAATGCTGCTCGCGCAGCGTCTCAACCTGCTTTGCCTCGGGGACGAACTTGCCGGCAGCCTCGGCGTCAGGGTAAAAACCGTAAGATTCACTGCGATAGCAACGGCGAGCCTGCTGTGTGCAGCCGCCGTCTCATTTGCCGGACTGCTCGGATTTGTCGGTCTGATAGTCCCTCACATGGCGCGCCGCATGGCAGGGAACGATATGCGCGTGCTTATTCCCTTCTGCTGCCTTTGCGGCGGTTCGCTTGTGGTGCTCTCAGACCTTGCGGCACGGACGCTTTTTATGCCCGCGGAATTGCCGGCGGGGATCCTGATGGCGGCACTGGGCGCGCCGTTTTTCCTCTGGCTTCTGCTGAGAAAGGAGCGAACGCCGTGATAATATGTAACGGAATATCTCTGTACCGCGGCAAAAAACAGATACTGTCCGATACGCGTCTGACGGCGAGAAACGGAGAAATCACCGTACTGATAGGGAAAAACGGCAGCGGCAAGACCTCGCTTCTCCGTTGTATTGCCGGTGTATATAAACGCTTTTCCGGCAGCATCACCTTTGACGGCGTCCCCGCCGGGTCGCTTTCCGCTTCACGGCGTGCACAGACGGTCGCGATAATGTCACAGACCCTGCCGCTGCCGCCGGTCACCGTAAAAACGCTTGCGGAATTCGGAAGGCAGCCGTATCTGCGTGGCGGAAGGCTTTCTGAAAACGACAGAAAAGCGGCAATACACGCAATAAAGCTCGCGGGTATCGAGGCTCATTGTGACGACCTCGTATCCGAGCTTTCGGGAGGCGAACGCCAGATAGCGTTTTTTTCCATGCTCCTCGCCCAAAATGCGCCTGCCGTACTTCTTGACGAACCCACCGCAAACCTTGACGCCGAATATCGCACCAGAGTTTTTTCCATCATACGCTCAATGCGTGACGCGGGAAAAACCATAGTGATGACGCTTCACAATCTTGACGACGCCGTCGAGCTTGCAGACAACATCACGGTGCTGCACGAAGGACGCACGGTATTTGAAGGAAAACCGGCAGGATTCATAACAAGCGATCTGCCGCGCATGGTATTCGGACTGACTCCCGTGACCGCCAGAGACGAAACCGGAGAGCCGTTCACCGTATTCAGAACAAACACGGCATTATGAAAAGGAGTTTAAAATATGAGCGAAATAAAGATAGCGCTTCTTCAGCTGATGCCCTGTGACACAGCAGAGGAAACCCTGCAAAAAGGGCTCTGTTACTGCGAAAAAGCTGCCCGTGCCGGCGCAGACATAGCGCTCTTCCCGGAAATGTTCAGCTGCGGTTATACTATCCCTGCCGACATCGAAGAACTGCGTTCGCTCGCGGTACCTGCAGACGGCGCATTCGTTTCAAGCTTCGCCGCCGCAGCCGAAAGACTGGAAATAGCCGTTGCCGTTACATTTCTCGAGTCATTCGACCCGCTGCCGAGAAACAGCATGGTGCTTTTCGACAGAAAAGGCCGTCGCCTCCTCAGTTATTCAAAAGTGCATACCTGCGACTTCGGCGACGAGATAAGGCTGACGCCCGGCGAACAGTTCCCCACGGCAAGGCTCAATACCGCCTCGGGCGAATTGACCGTTGGCGCCATGATATGCTACGACAGGGAGTTTCCGGAGAGTGCCCGGCTGCTGATGCTCTCGGGCGCGGAGCTGATATTGGTTCCGAACGCCTGCCCCATGGAGCAGAACAGGCTCGCGCAGCTGAGAGCCCGTGCGTTTGAAAATATGCTTGCCATAGCGACAGTAAATTATCCGGATGGTAAAGAGGACTGTAACGGTCATTCAACGCTTTTTGACGGTATCGCATATGACGATACCGACTCACTTTCGCGCGATATGCTCGTAGCGGAAGCTCCCTGCGGTGAATGTATGACAATAGCATCATTTGACCTGACACGTCTGCGGGAATACCGCCGTACCGAAGTGCACGGAAACGCTTATCGACGTCCTCACTGCTATCCCCGTCTCATTTCCGAAAAAATAGACGAGCCGTTTGTCAGATCAGACAGCCGTCGCTGATATTTTTGCCTTCTCATGGTTATCACGCACCGTTGCAGCGCATAATATTTTATGCGCCCTTTGCAGGTGCGTGATACTTTTTTACCGGAGAAAAAAATGAACGACAAAAAACTATTGTACCGCGAGATATCGGGACTTGTTTTTGTGCTCATAGCAGGTACCCTGCTGCACTTTGTCTATGAATAGGCGGGCGAAAGTACCGTGGCGGCAATATTTTCGACCGTAAGCGAAAGCACATGGGAGCACCTGAAGCTGCTGTTTTTCCCGATGCTCGTGTTCACCGCCGCCGAACAGCTCATATGTGGCGGTAAAGATCACCCGGGGTCGGTTACGGCGCGTGCTGTGGGTACTCTTGCAGGCATGGCTGCCATAGTGGTGCTCTTCTACGTGTACACAGGGATAGTGGGAGAGAACTTTCTCGTTGCGGATATCCTCACCTTTGTGGCAGGCACCGTCACGGCTTTCGTTGTCAGCGGCATGCTGATAAGACGCGGTGCGTACAAACGCGATCTGCCCGGACTCTTGATTTTCACTTCAGTCGCCGCGTTGTTCGCACTGTTTACATTTTCACATCCGGATATCGGACTGTTCCGCGATCCTACGGCACAATAAGCCTGACAGCCTCGACCGACACCGTTGTCATATGTAAAAAGCAGGGCGCATCCGCGCCCTGCTTTTTCTCACCGCAAATTTATTACTCAGGTAAAACGTCAGAAAACATTATCAGGTTTGCCGTAACTTTTTCGTTATCCGTCAGTTTCCTGAAAGTCCCGTTGCCGTAAAGTATATCAGCTACCATGAGCGCTACGGTATTGGATATAAAGCCGGCGACATTATCGGCAAAAACGAGCTCTCTCATCTGCGGCGGATAATCGTTCGTCGCGATCTTGGCGTTCTCCAGCGCAAAATCGGCGTATTTCCTTTTGAGGCTCTCATCCGGGTCAGGAAGTTTTGAAAAAAAGTCCTCGGACCTCCCTTTTACGACCATTATATTCACTTTTCCGTCATCTGTAATAAACCTGCGGTCTCTCAGCCGTTTGAATTTCTCGGCGTTTGCGCTGTCATCCCTTATCATACCGGTCATGTATTCATACAAATACTCATAATCAGATGTCAGATTGTTCGACCACATACCCTGACGCGAAGACAACCTACTGTCTATTGACCATGAGCAGACGGGGTATTTTTCCGACCAACGGTTCATTGAACCGCACGCCCACATAGGCGGAAGTTCAAGCGTGGGGACGTAATCCTTATCCGCTTGCACCGTCTCAAGTTCAACGTAAGCTATGTACTTACCGCCGCCTGTTGTCCTGATGAGATAAGGCTCGCTGTCCCATTTTCTGCCTATATCAATACCGCATTTATACACGACGGAATAAAATACCGCAGCAGCTTCCAGAAGCTCACGGTTTCCTCCCGGTATATATATGTCGCTTATACCGGAGGTCGCCTTTCTTACTGACGGCACATAGTACTCCGCCAGCATCCTTGCTGCCTCAAGCTGTCTCTTCAATACGGTCTCATCTTTCTCAAGAGAAAACGTCTGCGGCCTGAAGCATACATATGTTGTGAATCTGCCGCCCGACTTTCTCACAAGAAATCCGTTGCTTTCAAGCATCGCTATCTTATCCTCGATAAATACAGGCGTGACCCCAAGTTCCTGCGCTATCTCAGCCTTTGTCTTAGGCGCGTGATAAACACTGTAAACTATATTTAGGCACAAGCTGTCCCCGAGATAATATTCAGGCGCGCTGTCGGCGCCGGGATCGCCGTTGTGTCCGAAATCCACCGCCTTTACGGGATTCAACCCGAGTTTCCCTATCATTCTTTCCATTTTGAAGCCCTCCTTCAATTCACGCTTTGCCTTGCTCAAATGCCATTTCACGGTACCGACCGGCATACCGTGCCGTGACGCTATCGCCGCGATAGTTTTGTTCTCATAATAATATGAATAAACGATTTCTCTGCGCGTCTTTGTAAGGTAAGCTATCTCACGGCGCAGTATCTGCAGTTTCTCGTCCGTATCACCGAGTTCATATACATCCTCTGTCGGAATATCAAGACCTTCCAGCGATATTCCCTGGTGTTTTTTTACCCGAGAAACATATCTGGAATAAACGTGCTCACTGATACGCCAGACGTATCCGCTGACATTGTATATCTCGTCTGACTTCAGCAATGAGCAATAGAGCTCCGCCGTGATCTGAGCGCACAGTTCTTCCGCCTCATCATAATGGTACGCCCTTTTCAGTGCAAACCCATATATCTTCGACAGATATTCCGTTATTATCCTGTCTGCCTTTTGCTTATCCATATAATTGCTCCGACGCCGTTTGACTGTATAGTGCGCGATTTAAAGAAAAGGTTGGTGGTCAGAAAAATTTTTCAAGCAAATCTGCAAAAATTCACCGCGTTTGTCCATGCAACTACCATATATTATAAAAAACAATTCACTATATGGCAAGCTGTCGCTATAATTTTTAAAGCGATCCGCAAAATCACCCTTTTTCACCTTGCAGCTCTCTTACGAAAATATTTTTGAATGCCACTTGACAAAAAAACAAAACGTGGTATGATCGTATCGTTTGCGATGCATCGTTAGCGATTTACATTCCGAAAGCTCAGGAGGGAAAAATGGTAGAACTTAATCAATTTAAAACAGCGTCGCTGTTGGTCAAACTCGGCAATGCCGTGACGTATTACAGAAACAAAAAAATGGAAAATATCGATCTCACCTCGATACAGAGCGACGTTTTTATCGATATCATTCGTAATCCCGGCATAACCGCCAGCGAGCTGAAAGATCATGTTCAGCTGTCTCAGTCAACTGTCGCAGGAATCATTGCACGATTGGAAAGTAAACTGCTGATATCCAAGGTTTCCGACAGCAATGATGCAAGAAAGGTTTTTTTATATCCCAGTCAACAAGGACTTGAATTGGAAGAGCCCCTTAAGGAGATCGCACTGGAAACACAGTTGTTTTTGGTTGAGGGAATGAGCGAAACAGAACAGTCTGAATTCACCCGACTTTTGCAGGTTGCCTTAAACAACCTGAGTCGCGCCCGTGCGCACAACAGCTGATATTTGGATGGTGAACGCGAATTATGACAAAAGATAATGAACTGTTTGTTTCGATGCCGGTAGGCAAGGCCGTAACAAAACTGGCCGTTCCTACCGTTATAAGCCAAATAATCGTCATACTTTACAGTATGGCAGACACATTTTTTATAGGGAAAACCGATGATCCTAACTGGACTGTACGACTGAAAAACAAGACCTTTTGGCTGGCTCTGATCCCGGCTGTGCTGTTGCTGGTACAGGTAATTGCCGCTGTGTTCGGCTATCAGCTCGACCTCGGTGATCTTGGCAACAAGCTCCTCGATGTTGTGAACGCTCTGTTCGCTGTGCTGGCGATCCTCGGTATTGTCACTGACCCGACTACCGCTGGTGTGAAGGACTCCGAACAGGCAATGACCTACACCGAACCCAAGAAATAAAAACTGGAAGACATAGGCGGTCAACCTACGTCTTCCAGTATCAAAACAAATCCGAAACAATGTTTTACGAAAAATAGGGTGTTCGGATTTGCACCTTTTGGTGGAGCGGATGTTTTCATAGATGAACACTCGTCAGAATGATATGTATCCCCGCTGAAGGCTACTTCTATATCGTCCAGCGGGATGTTATCAATGCTCAAAGGCTTCTTGCTTGCGTTGATAATCAAGGTAAAGTTATCATCATACAGATAAATCGAATGAACAAAGATATTGATAATGGCTCTGCGCTTGTTTACATCGTCCGCAGGCATTTCACAGGCGTAATCCAAAAAAGCATGGATCTGCGGCTCGGTCAGGCAGATCTTCTTGTTTTGCTCTATGGCAAGTTGTTCTTCGAGTTCTGCCTTTTCAGCTTTTCTTTTGTTGATTCGTTCCGTCAGCATTTCGACCGATTGTCCCTGCTCAATGCCCCGCCAAAGGTTTTCAATAGCCGTATCCGCTTCTTTTATTGCTTTCTTTAATGCCCTGACGGATACATTTTCCGGGCTTTTGCTGCATTCCTCTGCAACCATTTTCGCTATAAAAGCAATGTTTTCATCTGTAAGCAGCTTCAGACATTCGGTGACAACACGGTCTTCGATATATTGCTTACTTACAATTTTCTTTTTGCATTTCTTTTTTCTTGCGTTTTTGCAGTTGTAATAGTGATATTGACGTCCTGATTTTCCTGTGCCGCCGTATCCCACCATCATTTCTTTACAGTAACCGCAAAAAAGTTTTGTTGTCAAAAGATATTCTCCCGCTCCGTGTGTGCGGGCGGGTGCGGATTTGTTCTTGTTCATAAGCGCCTGTACCCGATAGAATAAATCATCATCCAAAATCCGCGGCATTCCGCCCGGTGTTTCCTGTCCTTTGTATAAATAAATTCCAATATACCGTTTGTTGCTCAAAAGGCGGCTGAGGCTGTTGCTGCTGAACTCTTTTCCCAGCGAGGTTTTTACCTTTCTCTGCTGCAAGTCCCGAATAATCTCCGCCTTTGTTTCACCGACGGCGTATCTCTCATAAATCTCTCTGACGATTGCCGCCTCGTCGTTATCTACATAGAATCGGCGTTCGGAATCTACTTTGAAGCCGAGACCGGGATTGCTTCCGTTTGAAAGGCATTTCTCTGCATTGATCGCCATACCACGGTGGATTTTCTGGGAAAGCTCTGCGGAATAGTACTCCGCCATGCTCTCCAAAACACCCTCCACCAAAATACCGGACGGATCGTCCGCAATATTCTCTTTGGCCGAGATAACCCGCACCCCGTTTTTCTTCAGCTTCGATTTATTGATTGCGCTGTCATATCGGTTTCGGGCAAAGCGGTCAAGCTGATACACAAGCACGCCTTCAAAGGTGTGCTTGTCGCTGTCGGAGATCATGCGCTGGAACTCCAGCCGGTTATCTGTTGTTCCGCTCTGTGCCCGGTCGATATATTCACCGACGACCGTGTATCCGTTGCTTTTGGCGTATTCATAGCAGATCTTTAACTGTCCCTCGATAGACTGCTCGGTCTGGCTGTGGCTTGAAAATCTCGCATATATGACTACATTCATTTTCTGTTTACCTCCATTTACTCTTTCCCAATTATACTTTCCTGTATTGTGAAAGTCATATGTATGGAAAGCAGCCGGCTTTCGCCGATTGCTTTCTGATTGGATTCAGGCGGCGTACTCGGGGTGCTTTTTCAGCCATGCCTCGTAATACGCTCTGCCTTCCTCGCTTTGATAAAACTTACAGATTTCCGGCACAAGGAACCTTGCAAACGAAGTCAAAAGCTCTTCCGGAAGCTGTATTTCCTCCTGTTTACCTTTCACAATACTTTCCATAAGCGTACACCTCATCGGGAATCACGATCCCGCGTTCGCTTACGGTGGTAAGCCTCGCAGAGCTTTACAATTGTTTCTTCAATTTGTGCCGTGGTATAGTGCTTGGGAAAATACTTGCGGATACGTTCGGCAGGGATTTTCACACGCTCTTTCTGATTGGCTTTTTCTTCGCTCATAACGCTTTGAATAACGGCTTTGGTAAGCAGCCCGTCACGGTCGGCCTTGTGCAGCCGAAACGCCTGTGAGTAGGACGGGGTGCAGTCGTTTATTTCACACTGTTCCAAAACATCGTACTGCGTCTTTTCGTTCAGGTACGAAAGCTCCACGCCAACGGAAAAGGCAATTCTGCCCTCGTCCATTTGTTCAAGGAATTCAGGAATAAGATAAGTCAGGCGAATATACCGCTGAACTGTTTTATAGCTTTCTCCCATATCCTCGCCGATTTTTGCGGTGGTTCGGTTATCATCGGACTTCGGGACAAGTTGTCCCGAAGTTAAATCACTGCGCCATCCCTGATGCTTCATCGCCTCCAGCTTCAGCTTGTAGGCAAAGGCTTTTTCGCTTGGCAGAATGTGCTCACGGTGTAAGTTGCTGTCTACCATCACGATCGCCGCAGCATCACGGTCGAGAGAAACGACTAAGGCAGGGATTTCGGTAATCCCTGCCTTTCTGCTCGCCATAACCCGTCGGTGACCGGATATGATCTCATATTCATCTGGAGTATTTTCTTTCGGTCGGACTATGATGGGAGATAGAACACCGTTCTGCTGAATGCTCTCGGCAAGGCATTCCATCTCTTCATTGTCCTGAACCTTAAAGGGATGTCCCTCAAACGGGAATAGTTTTTCTATTGATATATTTTTTGTTGTGTTTTTGTTTGTCATATTATCGACCTCTTTCTAATTTTCTGTTGCGTGATTTCATCTCTGCGTCACGCTCTGTTTTCAGCAGCTCCCATACCTGCGGATAACGCTCCAGTGCGGACTCTGCCAGCTTTAATTCTTTTCGCAGGGGCTTCAGCTTTTTGGAAAGCTCCCTTGCGGCGGTGTTCTTCGTTTGCCGTTCTTCAATGGATTTTGGGCGGCGGTTGCTGTTGCGGATTTTTTGCCGTTCCGCTTCCAGTGAAGCGATTTCAGCGGTGCGGCTGTCCATAAAATTCAGAATATCCTCTGTCGAGTGAAGGTCGTTGCTTTTTAGAAAAGCGTATTCCGATAACAGCTTATTCTCTATCGTCAGGGATTGACGGATAGAGGGTGAAAGCGGCTGATTTCTACGCTGTAATTCCTGCTCGTCACGGGTTAGATTTAATAGCTGCAAAAGGATATAAAAAAGGACATCCACCAAAACAACGGCGGTGTCCTTCGAGTGTGTTATCTCGTAATTCAATTTTTTCTCTAAAATCAGCAGCGGATAAGCCTTCGGTCTGAACGGCGGATTGCTGTTGCGCAGAACATAAAAACGCTCCCTGCTGCGGTTTTCATAAATCCGCTTGCGAAGTACATCATTGGTGTATCCGAGCGAGTCCAAACGGATCGCCCGTTTCCAGCCGGGAGCAATGATAGAAATATGCTTGTAATCTCTATTGCGTGGAAACTGATAACCAAGCGATACCAGTCGGCGTTCAATATCGTCCATATTGCCGCAATAGGGTAAAATACTTTCAATATCCCGTTTTAAAATATCTCGGTGCGTTAAGCCGCCGTTTTTGTGAATCCAATAGTCTTTCTTTTTACTGCCTGTGAATTTGCTCGGCGCAAGCACAACCTTTCCACGCTCACGGCATATCTCATCGGAAATTTCCCGCAGCCTGTAATGGTCGGAGATATGGTTTTCAAACTTTCTGCCCGTTCTGAACGATACCGAATTGACCACAATATGATTGTGAAGATTATCTGTGTTCAGATGGGTGGTCACGACTATCTCATAATCCTTGCCCCACATACGCCGTGCGGTTTCCAAACCGATTTTGTGCGCTTCTTCGGGAGTAACCTCGCCGCTTATAAAACTCTGATAACCGTGATAGGCAACATTCCCGCCAAGCTTGCCGTAACGACGCTTAGTAGCCATCATATATTCGTAAGCTCTTTTGGTAGGACAGTTGATGCCGCTGACATACATCTGCTTATCTGTTTTATCATCGTTCTCAACATAGCGGAGAGCATTATACAAATCCTTATCGAGATATTTCTTGTTGGTGGTCTTGTCAGGATTACGGGCATAGTCAATGACTTCTTTCAGCCTGTTTTTGACTGGCCAGAATCCTGTTGTTGCCATTTGCGCATATCCTCCTTTCGTGGCAATAAAAGCTCCGAATGAATTTCATCAATAAGTGCAAGCAGTTTGTTTTCTGTTTCGGGCGTAAATCCTGCTGTGTTGCATAGCTCGCACAATTTGTTGTAGAAATCAAAAAAGACATCAGGAAGAACCGTTATCGGTTCATATCCCAACGCCCTTTGCACCAGATATTCACTAACAGATAAATTGCATTTTTCGGCAAGCCGTTTGATTTTGTCTTTTTCTTTAGGTTTTACCCGTATCTCTATGCGGGCAAGTTTTTCTTTTGGATTTCTGTTCATTAAATCAGTCCTTTCTGTTATCGGGGTATTAGGGGCGGCAGTCCCTAAAGAGTAAATCGGCTAAACAGCCGATTTTGAGTTGGAACTTGCCGTACAAGTTCCCTGCTTGTTACAGTATGAGACATACCAGTCTCAGCAATATCAGTTGTTCCCGGTACGCTTTGTACTGCGTGCTTTTATCTCACAAAACAGCGTGATTTCTTTGCAAAATCTGCAAATATTACTGACATCAAAAGTGATGCCATATTTCAGGGATACCGAGATAACCGGTGTTCTGCCAAGCGGAAGCCATGACTTTACTGCCGTCCTCAAAAGTGAAGTACGCAATGACATTCCTTTTCTTGCCCCAACGCTTATAATCAAGTCTTGCAGTAAAAACACCGTCACTCTCGTTTGTTTTATAGTCGTCAACGCAGATACCTGAGTCCTGCATTTGTCTTAACGATGAATATGCTCGCATAATTAAATTCCTCCAGTCTGTTTTTGAGCGAAAAAAATAACACCTATCGATTTTTACATCAATAGGCGTTATCAGATGATTTTCTTTTGGCTGAATCCGAAATCTTCACCGCTGAACTTCTCGTAAGCCAGCCCGATTTTTCGGATGCGCTTATGAACGGCGCTGTGCGTTTTGAATCCGAGCTTTTCG